>CALJAQ010000107.1 GCA_938029515.1 uncultured Nitrososphaerales archaeon | reverse complement strand
GAAGCTAAGCGCCACTAGAAGGGCTGGAAAGATCAATGAATACCTTCCTTGTAGAAATAAGGTTAGGCTGCTTGCTAAGTTAAATCCAGTTGAGACAGCAGCTATTATCAAGGCTGTTATAAAGCAGAAGTATGCCAATCTCGTTACACGCCTATCCACAACCTCCAAGGAGCTTAAGTAGTTAGTATCCAGAAACACAGCAGCGCATACAGCGAGCAAACCAGCTAAGAAGATTATAGGCTCTCTAGTTATGTAGCTGTAGGTTTCTCGCAGCGCGAATAGGTCAGCGCCCCTCGCGACCCAGCTCCAAAGCCCATATGCTCCGTTAACTAAGATTGGGAAGAAGTAGAGGATAAAGGCGGCGTCCTCCACGTTATCCTTCTTCATCAGACACCACATCCATCGATTCAGCAACCCCTTCTTTTAACGTTTTTTCACCTCCTAAAACCTTTCGTGCAAATGTTATGTATGCTGTATGCCCTACCATCCTAGTAGCCGGTCTGGTTGCACCTGTCTTAACCTGTAAACCTCTCACAAGCACCTCAACACATTCAACGTCAGCAAACCCGACTCTAAACATCGCTTCACATGTCTTCTCAACCTGATTCATGGTCGGGGAGATTGAAACTATTTTCCCCGAACCTTTAAGGGCTCGCCAGGCAGCTTCAACAAACCTCCAAGGGTCGCCTACATCAAGAATAGCGGCGTCTGCTTCTGAGACGCCGAAGCCTTGAGACGCATCGCCTAAGCTCAAGGTGACGTAATCTAGTAGTCTGCTTCTCTTAAGATTTCTTCGAGCTACATCGAGGAACTCTTCTTTCACCTCTATCGAATATACATGCCCATTCGGTTTGACGATGTTAGCTAGGAACATTGTGAGCGCCCCGCTGCCTGTCCCAGCTTCTACGACTATGCTTCCTGAAGCGAGCCCTGTCTTAGCTACTATCAACCCCATATCTTTTGGGTAGACTACTTGAGTCTTCCTTTCACATTTAAGCACATAGTCTTCTATTGTAGGTTTAAGAAGCCAAAATGTTCTTCCTAGGTTGGTTTTGACGGCGTCCCCATAGCGCTTTCCTAATATGCTAGAGCATTCTATGTAGCCAGCATGTGTGTGAATCCTTTTATCTGCTTTAACTGTAATAAGCCAACGCTTATCGCCGCTGAGATATATGAGCACGTCGTCGCCTTCTGAGATTACTTCTCCCATCCCACTTGGCTGCATCACTTAACTTTAAATATCCTTTACGCCCCTTCTAATAGGTCAAAAGAAAAGGACGTAATAAGGTATGGCTGAAGACGTAGAACATCCTGAAGATGAGCGTGGAAGTAGAAGACAGAGGATCCCGAAGATCTTCTTCAAACCCAAGCCGGTAAAAGTAGGCGACGAACTTGAGGTCACTGTCTCAGAGGTCAGTAAAAGAGGAGACGGGTTAGTAAGGATCGAAGGCTATGTAGTGTTCATACCGAATACGAAGCAGGGCGATACTGTGAAGATCAGAATCACACAGATCAGACCCAACTATGCGGTAGCACAGGTAGTGTAGTAGCGATCTGAGCAAGATAAGTCGGCTCAGAGCCGACTCAGACCCTATTTTTAATTTTTTCACGTTGAAGGTGTACCCAACCCCTTCTTTCTAAAATCTTACTTCTACCCGCAATTGTATATTCTACTACTGGCTTCCCCCGCTCAACCCTACCTATAACCTTAATATGTCTACCTAAGCCCCCGGCTAAGCGCTTTACTTCATCTAACTTATCTTCAGGCGTTGTGAAGACTATCTCGTATTCTTCGCCAGAGTAGAAGACAAGTTCCTCCCAACTCAAACCATTCTCTTCAGCAAAATCTTGCAACTCTTCTGGAGCAGGCGCCTCGTAAATAACTATCTTAACGCGGTTAGCTTCAGATAAGGTATATAGTGATAGAGCTAAACCGTCGCTTGAATCTATACTTGAAGACATAAGCCTCCTCTCAGCTAACATTAACCCGAGTTCAAGCGGAGGCTTGGGTTTCAGAGCAGCAGAAACTGCTCTTCCCGCAAAGCCGCTGCTAACCCTACCATATTTTGAAAGTGCGTATAAGCCTGCGCCGGTGTAGCCGAAGTCTCCTGTGACCCCTACCAAATCCCCTACCTTAGCGCCAACTCTGCCCACGATGTGTTTAGCATAACCTAACAGTATGCAGTCTATGATGAGGTCTTTGGCTTGATTTGTATCCCCTCCTAGAAATTCAAATTTAAATTCCTCTTTAGCATCTTTTACACCTAGAGCGAGCTCCTTGATATCTCTTAATGTTAGTGTCGGAGGTATGCCTAGGCTCACCAAAGCCGCATCTGGCTTGACACCTTTCGCTGCAAAGTCGCTTATCACGCTTACGAGAGCCTTTCGCGCCGCCTCCCTATATGTCATGGCTTGAGGCATGTCAGTTTCGCCAACAAGCATGTCACATTTTACAATAAACCTACCCTTCCTAGAAGGTAAATGTGCTACATCATCCCCAATCTTAGAGTACCCTTTTTTAGGTTGACCTATCAGCTTGATGAACTCCTTTATGATATCGAGCTCGTCTGCTCGCCTGCTCAAGGCTAGGTTCCAGCTATGTAAAGGGCGTGAGGTAATTCAGGTAGCAGAAGTTTAAGCCCGAGCTCCACTGCGTCTGGTGAGCCGGGTAGGCAGAAGACGAGCCTACCGTCTATGCTCCCTGCTACTGCTCTTGTTAGGTATGCCGCTGAACCTACTTCCTTAAAGCTCTCTGCTCTAAAGATCTCTGAGAAACCCTCTAGCTCCTTGTCTAAGAGTGGTCGTATCGCTTCTACTGTCACGTCTCTGCTTGAGAGGCCTGTGCCTCCTGTGAGTATTATGGCGTCGCACCTCTCCTCATATATACTCTTTAACAGTTCAAGCCTTATCATCCCTTTATGATCATCTACAACCTTTCTGCTCTTTAAGATGAATCCAGCTTCGTTGATTAGTTTTTCAGCTCTGTCCGCTGATTCGTCTGTGAAGGGCTTCTCTTCCTTCATCTTCTCGTATCTGGATGTGCTGACCGTTATAAGCGAGATTGATACGTTCCTCTTACCCCTGCTTCTATGCTCTTCGTGAGGCTTCAAACCTTCCTCTTCACCTTACTTACCACTCTCACCTCTTTGATAGCTGTGTAGGGGTACTGTCCATCTTTATCCTTCTCATACATCTTAACCACATCCCATATGTTAAGCAGCGCCGCTACAACAGCGGTAAGAGCCTCCATTTCAACACCAGTCTTATCTGTTGCAGCTACCTTAGCAGAAACCTTAACCCCCCAGTCCTCAACCTCAACGTCAACATCTGTGCTTTCGATCTTCAAAGGATGACACAAGGGCATAAGTAGTGATGTAAGTTTGGAGGCTTGAATCCCAGCTAAAGTAGCGATCTGCACAGGGTCTCCCTTCTCAACCCTCCCAGCACGTATAAGGGCTACTGTCTCAGGTCTAAGAGCAATCCTACCTTCAGCTACAGCTTCACGGTAAACCACATCCTTCGCGTGAATGTCAACCATCTTAACAGCCAATCGCCAACACATGCTACCAACTGAAGAGATTTATCCCTGTCGGCTCACCTTCTCATAAAGAATATATTAATAGCATCCTTCATTACTAGGGTTATGAGCTACGTAGTCTTTAATAGACATACGTGGCCCTTCCCTCTAGATCAGCTCATAGGCTTTCAGGGGAAACCCCACCTCCTGAAGGTTTAAGGCAGCAAAACTCTCTGTCTACTGTTAGATTACATCTTTGCACCCATTAACATGCTTGAGATGAAGATCAGGGGCTACCTCACCTATAATGAGGTGAAGAAGCTGCTTTAGGTTATTCACCAAGAAGGGTATCAATTGGCTAATGTCCTTGAGACGCTGGATATGTGTCTGAGCCTTATCGACGCGTTGAACAGGGTGATCTCAACTCTATCAAAGAAGGCTGAATGAGAGGCTTATGA
>CALJAQ010000106.1 GCA_938029515.1 uncultured Nitrososphaerales archaeon | reverse complement strand
AGAAGAACCCACCAGACTTCCTTCTTTGGCGTAAGGTTGAAGAAGAGGACGAGGGGTATGATAGCCCATTTGGCAGGGGTAGACCAGGTTGGCATATAGAGGATACAGCCATCTCAATAACACACTTCGGCCCCTCATACGATATACACGGTGGTGCCGTTGAGCTCATCTACCCACATCATGAAGCTGAAATAGCTCAGGCTGAAGCATACACAGGCCACAAACCCTTCGTAAAATATTGGGTACACACAGGCCTCCTTAAGATAGGTGGAGAGAAGATGGCCAAGTCATCGGGCAACTATATAACGATAAGAGACGCTTTAGAGAAGCACAGCCCAAATCTGCTGAGATTATACCTCCTATCAACAAAGTATAGGAGAAGCATGGTTTTTGATGAAGAAAAGATGCTTAAGTTAAAGAGCGTGCTCAGATCTATAGAAAGGTTCTGGCGCAGGTGTGTAAAGCTATCCTCAAAAGATGATAAAGGGGTGAACCCAAAGATCAAAACCCTATATCAACGCTTCACAACCTCAATGAACCTCGACTTCAACACACCAGCAGCAATCAAAGCACTTCACAAAACAGCTGAGCAGATCAACACAGCAACACAGCTAGAAGCCAGAAACACGCTAAAGAACTCTTACGAAACCGTTGAAGACATGCTTTCAACCCTAGGATTTAATACCAGTGAATTTGATTGAACATTCTAACTTTAGAAGACAACGAGCAGCAATTCATCTCCATCTGGTCGAAGAGAGGGCTCAAAGGGCCTCTAATCCTGCTCTACAACCCTAATCTCTCAGACGATAACCTGTTCAACCACGCGCTTCAGAAGCCAGAAGCAACCTTAACTGATGAAGATCTACAGTATGTGAAGAACTTTTATCACGGACTCAATATAAAACCCACTATATTTATCTTAGAAAATAGGTTAGATGAAGCTCTCAAACACCTACTCTTAAAGGCAGAGTTTAAAGCGTCAGATAGATTGATAACAATGGCTGCACCGACACGCCTCTACACACCCCCAAAACCTCACATAAAGATCACACCTTGCAGCGAAGATCATCTAGCAGAGTGGATCGGAGTCTTCACCAAAGCCTTCTCAACCCCTTCTTGGCTTAATGAACTAGAAAAGATAACCATTAAGATGATAAAGAACCCTAACTGCACACTATACCTCGCACGCTACAAAGGCTTTGCTGTAGGTGTTGCCACTACATATCGGAGTGAAGGGGTCTGCGGAGTATACTGTCTAGGCACAACACCCCAGCTGAGAAATATTGGTGTCGGGAGCTCTTTAATCACATATTTAACCAGCGAAGCATATAGAGAGGGTGATCAAAACATATGCCTCCAAACCCTATTAAGTGAAAATTTGACAAGATTCTACAGCAGATTAGGCTTTAAAAGAGTATACGATAAAGTAATTTACGAGGCTTAATAATTCTAACCCTTTTATCTCACTTTAACATATACCTAGGTTAGCTATGGTCTTACCAGAAGTCGAAGAGCTCAAGAAGTACACCTTTGACCTCGGGCCGATCAGACCACCGTCTGAAGGAGGTAGCGCCTCGCTTCTGATCAGAGCCACATCTAACTGCCCATGGAACCTATGCACCTTCTGCTCCTCATATAAAGGCAAAAGATTTGTGTATAGGAGCGTAGAGGAGGTAAAGAAGGATATAGATTCAGCAAAAGCTATCGCAGACCTTCTTAAAGCGCTCTCCAACAAGCTAGGTGGAATGGACTGGGTGGCGAGAATAATCGACCCCCTATTCCTCTACGGGAAAGAATTTGAGGAGCTAAGCCCAGATGAAATGAGAAACTACGAGAATATTGCGCTGGTCTACCGTTGGTTAGCGGCTGGAGCCCGCGCCGTCTTTCTACAAGACGCAAACACGCTGATAATGCGCACAAACGAGCTCACCGAAGTATTACAGCATATAAGAAGAAGCTTCCCAACTGTATTAAGAATCACATCGTACGCCAGGGCTAAAACACTAGCCCACAAACCCTTAGAAGATCTTATCAAAATAAGGCAAGCAGGTCTCACGAGGCTACACGTAGGCTTAGAAAGCGGAGACGACGAGGTTCTAACATACATAAAGAAGGGTGTATCAAGCGAAGAGCAGATCGAAGCGGGTCAACGCTCAAAGAAAGCAGGCTTCGAACTATCAGAATACTGGATGCCTGGAGTAGGTGGCAGACGGCTCTGGGAGCAGCACGCCAAGAACACAGCTAGGGTTCTAAATGAGATAAACCCAGACTACATAAGGTCAAGACCCTTCACACCACGCCCAAACACACCCCTCTACGAAGCCTATCTAAAAGGGGGGTTTGAGTTAACAACGCCACACGAAAGATTACGGGAGTTAAAATTGATGGTGAGCGAACTTAACGTTACGAGCCGAGTCTGCTTCGACCACTTTATGAACTCTTGGCGCAGAGCAGACGGCGCTTTCCTCTTCAAGCAAGACTATGAGGGCTACAGATTCCCAGAGGAAAAGGCGCTGGTGCTGGGGTTGATAGAAGAAGGTTTAAGACTCGACGAATCAACCCACATAAGCGCAGAAACCCTAGCTAAGATGCCCTACATATAAGTGGGACCGCGCGGATTTGAACCGCGGACCTCTGCCGTGGCAGCTACACGCCAATTCGGTTATCAGCGTCGCCGAGCACACAGCCCTCGAACGCTCCTTGGCCAAGCAAGCTAACCAAGCTGAGCTACGGTCCCCGACCCGTATCTTATAGAGCATCTAAAATAACTTTTCTATGCTCAATAGGTGCTGTTACCTGCACTATCAATAAGCGGAAGGGTTTAATATTATTTTGATCATCTTAGTTGCGGTGCTTGAGTTGTCTGGTCAAGCGTTATGGGATGTTGTTAGCAAGGCCAAGGTGTATGATCTAGGTCAGCCATATTGGTGGGGCATGCCGGTTCACCCAGCAGATCCACCCTTCCTATTCTTCCTCTACCGCTATCACGAGCACACAAAAGAGCTCTTTAAGGAGATCGCACCTGGATTCGCTGACTCTATAAGCTTAATTGTCACATCTATGCACGCAGGGACACACTTCGATGCGCCCATACACATGTCAAGGAATCTGAAGGTTCTAGGGCACGATATAACACCCTATCAGCAGGATAAAGGGTACGTTAATCTGCCTCAGCCTCTGCACAGCATGGAGAATGTTCCTCCACTAGTCTTAAGGGGTGTACTTCTCGACATACCTGCCTATAAGGGTCTTGATATACTACCTGAGAGGTATGAGATAAGGCCTGAGGACTTAGAGGGTGCTGCGAAGAAGGAGGGTGTAGAGGTCAAGGAAGGAGACTGTGTTCTCGTGAGAACAGGCTACTCCAGATACTTCCAGACCGACGCTGACGCCTACCTACATAAATTCGCTGGTTTGGGTGCTGATGGTGCAAGGTGGCTCGCAGCCAAGAAGATCAGGCTCTTCGGTATAGACAACCTTGCTATAGGCGTCCCCAAGCCCTTCGAGTGCCACAACATCTTCCTCTCAGACAACGGAATATATGTGATGAAGAGCCTTAACCTAGAGGAGCTCGCAAAAGACAAGCATTATATCTCAACAGTAATAGTTTTACCGCTAAAGATCAAAGGTGGAGAAGCCTCTCTAATAAGACCTATAGCCCTGGCCTAACAACTCACCCTTCTTTTTTTAATTTACTCTTTTCAAAAAAGGCCTGTCTAGATGAGGTAAACGGAAATAGACAAAAATCACTAATGCAAACTTGAGATAGAATTTAGCCCATTTTTGAAGCTTGAACTCATTATTCTTGATGCGATGAGGATATGATGGGGGAGGCGTTCAAGGCATCGTGTGAACGCCTTGTGTTGTGGGTTAGATAAGAGGGGTTGCTATGCTGCTATCATCGATGATAGTGGTAACTTGGTTGAAGAGAGGAGGCTTCTGAGCAGGGCTATACGTGGGTTCTTGAGCCTGCATCATCCTAAGAGAGTAGCGGTGAAGGCATCTACCTGCATAGCACCAATCTATAGGGTGTTGATGAGAGATGACTACGATATTCTAGTCTCACACCCTACGTAGAGTAGGCTGATAGCTGAGTCTAGGGTTAAGGGTGTTAGGGTTGATGCTAGGGTGTTGGCTGAGCTTATTAGATTCGATGCGCTACCATCATCCTACGTGCCTATGAAGACGTAGCGTCGCTAAGAGAAGTGGTGAGGGGAGAGCATTCTTAGTTAGAGAGAGGAGTAAGATGAAGATTAGAGGCTACCTCGCATATAATGGGTTAGAAGAACCTGCTTAGGCCTATTCACAGAGAAGGGTATCGACTGGTTAAGATCATTGAAGATTGAGCCCATC
>CALJAQ010000105.1 GCA_938029515.1 uncultured Nitrososphaerales archaeon | reverse complement strand
GCTGCGATGAACACCGCCATCAGCCTCGCTGTAACCGATGCTCCTGTCTCCCCTAGGATTAGGTAGATGCGCTGAATAAACATCAACACGAGGGAGGTTATGAAAATCACTATGAGCACCGCTAAAATAACTTCAATAACCCCTGTTATTTGAAGCATAACTATTGTGGTAGTTATAGCGCCAGGTCCTGCTAGAAGCGGGAAGGCCATAGGAACCGCACCAGCACCTTCAGGTGTGTGGACCGTCTCCTCCCAAGAGCCTGAGATGAGTATCTTCATCGCTAATATGAGGAGGAGGAGACCGCCAGCTATCTTAAAGCTGTGAATCGATATACCAAAGAGCGTCAGCAGAAGCTGGCCTGCAAAAGCGAAGATCAATAGCAGAATCGTCGAAACTATGACAGCTGATCTGAAGGCTCTACTTCTTTGAGCTGGGCTGAGGTTCTTTGTTAACCCTATGAATATCGGTACATTACCTATAGGGTCGACTACAACAAAGAGCGCTACTATGGCTCTTAAGAGCGCTTGCCACTCTAAATACACAGCTTCCATTAACTCCACGCTCTATCAACTAAAGGTAGATTAACCTTACATTAAAGCACCACTCTTATAGGAGGGTAGGAATAGGCTTAGTGTGGGAAAGATGCCCCAATGGCTCATAGCCCCTGGTCCGGCTAGTAGAGATCTTGGTGTAGAGGTTGCAAGAAGACTTGGTTTAGAAGTGCTTGACATAGAGTTAACGGTTTTCCCAGACGGCGAATCCAAGATCAAGATTGGGAGGGAGGTTAAAAAAGCGTCGGTTGTTGTTATACAATCAACCTACCCACCTGTAGATAGGAATCTTATGCAGCTTCTATTTACTGCGCATAAACTCAGTGAAATGGGTGCAGAGGTATATGCGTTTGCGCCTTATCTAGCCTACGCTAGGCAAGATAAAGAATTTTTGAAGGGTGAAGTGGTGAGCATAGCGGTTGTTGCAAGGCTTATGCGAGCAGCTGGTATAAAGAGGCTGGATACGGTTGACATCCATAGTGTAAACGCCTTGGCTTACTTCGCCTTCCCCGCTCACACCATATCAGCAATACCGCTTCTCGCAGAGTATCTAAAATCCAATTACAGTTTGAAAGATCCGATAGTGGTTTCGCCAGACTTAGGCGGCGCGGTGAGGGCTGAAGGGTTTGCAAGTGTTATGAAGGCTGAATGCCTAGTACTCAAGAAAGTGAGGGATAAGGTTACTGGAGAGGTAAGTGTAGAGGATGTTAAGGTGAACCTAGAGGGTAGAGACGCGGTACTAGTAGACGATATAATAAGCACAGGAGGAAGCGTAGAGAAGGCGGCGACCCTACTTTACAAAAAAGGCGTAAAAAAGGTTTACGCAGCCTGTACCCACCCAATCCTTTTAGGCGATGCTTTGGAGCGGTTGGTTAGAGCTGGTGTTGAAGTAATCGGAACAAATACGGTGCCGAGTGCGGTCTCGAAGGTAGACATAGCACCAATCTGCGCCACACACCTCTCAACAATATGCACCTAAAAGGGGCGCTCCATCTGTGGTTCAGCTTAAAGTCGTCTTCTTAGGCACATCTTCATCAGTACCTACTAAGAGGCGTGGGCTCTCTTCTATCGCCGTAAAGAGGGGGGCTGAAATACTGCTGTTTGACGCTGGTGAATGTGTTCAGAGAGCGATGATAAACGCTGGACTCGGGTTAAACCGACCTATGAAGATCTTTATCACACACCTCCACGGAGATCACTGTGTTGGGCTGCTCGGTCTGCTTCAGAGCATGTCGATGGCTCAACGCGATAAATCTCTAACTATCTATGGGCCGAGGGGTTTACAGGGCTTCATAAAATCTAATATTAAAGCCTTGGGATTTGACTTAACCTTCAACCTCCAGATGAAGAACGTTAGGCAGAAGGTTGTTGAAGAGCCTGAATACACTGTCTACGCTTGCCGCGCAGAGCACCCTCCATTCGCCTACGCATACCTACTTGAAGAGAAGCCTCGGCCTGGAGTATTTTACCCCGAGGCTGCTAAGAGTTTAGGTATACCTGAGGGTAGGCTTTGGTCTATTCTACAGAGGGGGGAAGCCATTAACTTTCAGGGAAGGCTGATAACACCAGAGCAAGTAACTGGTCCGAGGAGAAGAGGTAGAAAGATAGGCTACTCTGGCGATACGAGGCCGAGTAAGAAGTTGATAGAATTCTTTAAAGGCTGTGACCTTCTGATCTTCGACTCGACTTACGCAGATAGACACGCCGACAAAGCTAAAGAGAATCAGCATTCTACCGCGAGGGAGGCGGCTACATTAGCCAAAGAGGCTGGTGTGAAGACATTAGTCCTAACACACTTCAGCGCAAGGTATGATAACATTGCAGAATTGGTTAAGGAGGCTTCAGAAGTGCATGGCGATGTAGTCGCGGCTGAAGACCTTATGGAGTTAGAGGTTAAATACCCCGAGTAAATCTAAACCGCTTTTGAAGAGTAGAGAGTTGCTTTTTGAGCCAAGCAAGGCTTTTAAAAGGCTGGCTATACGTTTCGAGCACATAGTTGACTTGCAGACCTCTAACATCAAGCTCCTTGATTATC
>CALJAQ010000104.1 GCA_938029515.1 uncultured Nitrososphaerales archaeon | reverse complement strand
TGCGGTTTTTTGAGCAGCGTTTTGAAGTCTTCCCTACCTTTTAGTCGGTCTGCTCGGTTGTTAAAGTTGTTGACTAGTGTCAAGGTTTGGGTTGCTAGCTTCTTGGCTATGATGCTTGACAACCTTCTGTTGCTTTACAGTTGATAGAGTTATAAAGGTAGTGTCTGAATGAGTGGGTTGATAAGATAAGCTCACTGTAATATTTAGGTTGTAGATCTTGATTTTGACAGTGTTCAGTCTTCACACAAGATTCCTCACATTTTCAACCATTTAAAATCGGATGCCAGAAACAATAAACTTCACATAAATAAACCGTTTATTAACCAGTTCCTCTTCCTTCACCATAAAATCCACAATCGCTAAATAAGCAACACGTTTTAGCAAATATGCTTCTAATCGAGCTTGTCCAGTTTTCTGCATACAGAAGTATGTTTCCATTACCTGGAAAACCGGTTGATGTTATGGTCTCTTATTCTCAGCTCAACCAATTTCTGAAAGGAAACCTACTTCCATGTGATTCTTACAAACTTTTCGTAAATCGTGTAATCTTCCATTCTTAACCTTTTCTCCGATTCTTTAAAGAAGTTTTCCCCATTCTATTCTGGAGAAGCTATATCTTCCTGGGGAAAGAGGTTTAGTTAGCGATTTCTTGACAATCTTTCCAGCTCGATAATTCCTATTTTATTTACCACATTTGTCCTGAACTGTAATATATGGTTCTTGCATAAAACAATTCGCTCATATCTGATTGATGGTAGGTGGACCTATCGCTGCTTGTGGGAATAGGATTAACTTGGCTCTCTGCACTCTATCCATGTCTCTTGTGCTCCTTAGGGGTTGGTAGTGTGAGCAGTATAGGTATGTGTGCTCCTTGGATACGCCTCTATAGTTCTCCCAACCTGGCCTGAGTATTGAGAACTCGGCTTCAACTGTATTGATGTGGATGCCCCTTCTCTTACATATTCGCCAGTGCTGTGGTTGACGGGTTCATGTTTGTAGAGTCCATCGAGGATGCTGTTTGAACGATAGTAATCGTGGTAGATCGTTGAGTTAGATTCGACATTCTTGATAGCCCTCTTCAGGATATCATGGGAGCTTACATGGCTTGAAGGCGTGGTGACGATCTCCCCACTCTCTCTGGAGACCATGGCTATGATGGGTGCTTATCATGCCTGTAGGTGCCCCTTCCCCTGACTCTGAGACCACTCCTTCTAGGGTGCCTGACCCCCTTTTAACCTTAGTCCAGCAGCCACGTATGTCTTATCCATCTCAACTATGCCCTTGAGCCTACCCCTGATCTGATTCAGATAGATGCTCTCCCTGAGCTTCTTGACCATTCTATAGGTCGCATCATAGTACATCTTCAGCGTCTTAGAGGGTTCAAGTATTGACACCTTATACTGGAGCGTAAGAGCTGTGAAGAACCATACCCTAAGAGGGATCCTTGAACCCTCAAAGACCATCCAGTCTTGTCGTTGAAGATACGCCTACAATCCTTGCATAGATACCTCTGGTAGAGGTCAAGGTGCCTACCACTCCTTATGACATTCATGGATGAACAGTGAGGGCATACAACCCCACTAGGCCATCTGATCCGCCTCAGAACCCGATACACCAACTCATCAGGCATGAAGGAACCTATGTCCAAAGCAAGCCATATAAAAGCCTCAACCATCAATGAACATAGAGCTCAACACAACTCGACAATCCAGTAAAACTTAACTACTATCAATCAGATATGAGCGTTCTTTTTAATTGAGGATTTGATTAAAAATTGTGGACCGGGGGGGATTTGAACCCCCGACCTCCCGCGTGCGAGGCGGGCGTCTGCATCAGCCTACACAGCTGCTCATACCACTGAACTACCGGCCCGCTTCAAATGGGGCTCAGGGCTGAAGCGCAACTCAACGTGTATTCCTCATCCCAGCGGATTTGGTCAGATCGCCCGTCGTCGAGTTGAGCTGCGCATCTCCTCCTTTTGCCCCACAACCCTATAAATCATCCAAACATATTACAGTTACCAAAACCCATCTCTAACCAGCGTACATATTGCTCTCACCTTGAGCACACGCATAAAAGTTTAATACAGCCGCTCAACACACCTACATAAGCTTACACCCAAATTTCACACTTGTGTAAAAAGGTGTGAGCTTAGGCGAATAAAAATGGGAAAGAGGAAGGTGCTAAGCGAAGAAGAACTAAAGGAAATGGTCTATCCAGCAGCGGGGGAAGTGCTTGGTAGAGTGGTTAAAAGGCTTGGAAGCGACCTCATGGTAGTTAAATGCGCAGACGGTAAAACCAGAATAGGTAGAATAAGAGGGAAGCTAAAACGCAGAATATGGGTAAGAGACAACGACGTAGTCCTCGTCGCACCGTGGGACTTCAAAAGCGACGAACGAGGCGACATAATCTGGCGCTACACCATAGCGCAAATAGACATTCTAAAATCACAAGGATACCTACCGCTCGACCTCTGAGGCTGAACATTATGTGGAGCTGGAGCGAGGACCTCCCAGAAGAAGTTAGGGCAAGTCTGCTAGAGTATGAAAAGAAGAGCAGATACCTCATAAAACGCTCAGAGGACCAGCAAGTAGTCGAAGACGTATTCGACAAAGCGACAAAGATGGCCCTATACAGACTCATAAACAGAGGCGCGCTCCAAACTCTTATAGGCGTAGTCAAAGCAGGAAAAGAGTCAAGAGTCTACTGGGGCAAAAAAGCAGACGACACAGACGTAGCTGTA
This sequence comes from uncultured Nitrososphaerales archaeon, assembly GCA_938029515.1. GTDB lineage: Archaea > Thermoproteota > Nitrososphaeria > Nitrososphaerales > JAAOZN01 > JAAOZN01. The sequence goes on along the minus strand of CALJAQ010000104.1, from coordinate 879 downwards.
AAGATCTACCTAACAGTAGCCGCAGACTTCAGAAGGAGGCTACCATATATACAGGGAGACCCAAGATTTACAGAAGTCGGTAGAGGAATACGAAACATAGTCGATGTCTGGGCTAAAAAAGAATACCGCAACCTAACCGAAGCATACAAAGCAGGTGTCAAAGTGCCGCAACCATTCAACCTAAACCGCAACGTACTTATCATGCAGTTCATAGGCGAAGAGGGGACACCAGCACCCACATTAAAAGAAGTAGAGAAAGTAACATTAAGAGATTACCGCAACGTAACAGAGCAGATAACCCTACTCTACCAGAAGGCTGAGCTCGTGCACGCAGACCTATCCGAATACAACATCTTCAAATGGGGAAGCGAAGTAATTCTATTCGACTTTGGTTCAGCTGTATCAAAAGAACACCCAAACGCAGACGAGTTCCTACGCAGAGATTTAGAAAACCTAAACCGCTTCTTCAGCAAAAAAGGGGTTAAAACACAAAACACACAAACCCTACTTAAAAAAGTGAAAGGAGAATGACCTTTGAACAAACACTCAAGATACCTCTAGATCGAATAGGCGCACTACTAGGGAGGCAAGGCTTAACTAAAGCAGAAATAGAAAAGATGTGTAGCGTAGCAATCGAAGTAGATAGCAGCACAGGCGAAGTAACTGTAAAGCTCAAAGGAGGGGTTGAAGAAGCTGAACCCTTCAAAGCCATAGCTATAGTCAACGCCATAAGCAGAGGTTTCTCGCCTCAAAGAGCCTTCAAACTTATGCGAGACAACACCGCACTTGAAACCGTTGATTTAAGAGAGTATGTAGGCAGATCCAAAGAAGCATTAACCAGAATAAAAGGCAGGATAATCGGTCAACGCGGCAAAGCAA
>CALJAQ010000103.1 GCA_938029515.1 uncultured Nitrososphaerales archaeon | reverse complement strand
TTATGTAGTATAAGGGCTGTGAGGGTTCCGATGAATAACAAGGCGGATATCAAGAGTTCTTTAGTTGATTGATTTACTTTATCCCTGCCCTCTACTCTGCTTTCTACAGAGATTTTTAGGCGCTCGTCAAGCAGCTTTATTTCTCTTCTATAGTAGAAGACTGATAAGGGTATTGCGATTGCCAGAGCCACGATTGAGATCGGCGTTGCCCAGCGTAAAAAGTCCACAAATGTTAACCCTCCACGTAGAGCGACAAGCACACCTACTGGGTTGCCTACAACAGTAGCGCTACTCCCAATGTTTGTGGCAAAGACCAACATAATTATAAACGGCGCAGGATTCATCTTAACACGCAGAGTTAAATGAATCATAGAAGCTGACATAAAAAGTATTGATGTAACTTCGTCTACAAGTGCAGCGAAGAAGGCGGATAAGATCATCATAACCACTACAAGTCTAACCCCAGAAGAGCCGGCTAAGGTTGAGATCTTGTCTATTAAGTATTCAAAGAACCTTCTTTCCTCAAGGAAACCTACGACTATCATCATACCCATCAAAAAGAGGATTATATCTAAGCTTGCAAAATTTACTAGAGTATGCACATCTATTAGACCTAAAACGAGTAATATGACGATACCAGTAAGAGCGAATGCCAGCCTAAACCTCCAGTACAATAGTGTCCCAAAGATGAAGCCAATAAAGACTACCAGTGAGATTAACTGCTTGAAAGTGAGCTCAAGCAGAGTTGTGAGAGAAAATATGAGGAAGATCAGTACCGCTAACGCGATCAATCGTGGGCGCATCTTCACCTCCTCCTAACTGGCACTCTAACGAATCTTTGGAAGATGGTTGAGGTGTGATTCTTTGTTAATGCTAAGTGTAGACAGAACTTCACTAGAGAATTCGTAGCGTTCACTAATATCATTGTGCATCAACTTGTGTGGGTAGCGAACAATCATTTACATTTAATCTTTTCGTCGATTTAAACATGGTTTAGATATCTGCGCACAGTTAGATATATGCGACTTTTTATTTAGACTTTTATCGCGATTATGCTTGCAATGTCTTAACATGTCTCTTGAGTATGCTTTGTTGAAAAATTGTTCGTCTTATGCATTTGACGAAGGGCAGAAACAGTAAGAGAGTTTAGCTTTTCAAGCACTTAAGGGGTAATCCAATCAGTAGATTCGAAAGTAGGTTAGGGCGGTTCGTTCAGCTCTATTCTGGGTCTGAGTTTTCTTTTGAGCTGTGTTGGTTTGATTATGGGTTTGTGGGTTTTCTTTTGAGTTGTAGGGTTATGTTTGCTAGATGTTGCGGGTGTGGTTGGGGTGGATTCTGATCTTTGTGTGGGTAGCTTTGATCAATCCTTCGATGCTGGGTGTGGTCTTCTGACCGATGGGTTGGTTGTGTGAATGTGGTTATCCTTCTTCCTGCAACTATGTGTGGTGGTACGTGGGTGTAGAAGAGGTTGCTTTAAGCCTTCTTCTGCTTCTAAGAAGCGTGTTGCTGTATTCTCGATGGTATGGGTCTTCGTGTAGTCTATGGCATCTACGATAGGCTTTCTGAATACCCTTTTCGACTTTAACGAGGGTCGTTCTCCTAAATGAGCGTCTTCACTCTCGATCTTCTTAACGTGTAGAGTAGGGTGTCTGCTGAAGGAGCCTTACTGCAAATCTTCAAGCCCGATTCAGCATACCGCCCCTGCACAGATAGGTAGATCAGAGTCTCTATGAGCTGAAGTGAGGGTTTGATGCAGAAGGTGTGATAAGATGCCCATTTAGAGTTGACAAGGCTGATTATACATCAGCCTGATAAGCCGATGGCGGCGTGTACCCAGCCTCCTCACCGAACCTTCGCATCCAAGATCAAAAAGAGCGTTGGGCTGCACACCGTCTCCAACCTAAATCAAACAAAATAGGCCAAAAGGTCACTTTCAAATCTACTGACAATTGGAAAGACTCTATTTTCTTCTTCAGCTCGGCGCTTCCGCAAGCTTCAATTTGGCAACCCCCTCAAACCCGCCACGCCTAATCAACACTTCAATCTGGGAACCTATCCTCTTCCCCTTTATAGCGGCTTGAAGCTCGCGAATACTCCTCACATGCACACCATCCACACCCATTATGATGTCCCCTTCCTCTATATCAGCTTCAGCAGCAGGCCCGTCTGAGACAACTTTAACCACCAAAACACCTTCCTCAACCCCCAAACCGTAATACCTAGCAGCCTCTTTAGTAACATCCATACCTACGATACCTAACCAAGGCCTCACGATCCTACCAAACCTTATGAGGTCTTCAAGAATCATCTTAACAGTATTCACAGGGACCGCAAATCCTATGCCTTGAGCCTGGGAAATCATGGCAGTATTTATCCCAATTACCTTACCGCTACTATCTATTAGAGGGCCACCACTATTACCAGGGTTTATGGCTGCGTCAGTCTGTATGAGGTTCTCATACACCCTACCATCCTCCAACCTAATGTATCTGTTCAAAGCGCTTACTACACCAATCGTAACAGTAGGTCCTCCAGTTAGCAGGAATCCAAAGGGGTTTCCTATAGCTATAGCGAGCTGCCCAACCTTCAGGGAATCCGAATCCCCTAACTCAGCAGGAGGCACATCCCCAACCTGAATCTGCACAACCGCTATGTCAGTCGATGGGTCTGAGCCTATAACCTGCCCCCCATACCTCTCTCCAGAATAGGTTGTCGCCACAACCACTTTACTCCCAACAACGACGTGATGGTTAGTGATTATATGCCCAGACCCATCTACAACCACACCTGAACCTATTCCACTAACTGGATATAGGTTGAAAAAATGGTCTCTTACAAGCTGCACCGTGCTGATATTCAAGACGCTTCTACTCGCCTTAGAAACAGCTTCAACGATCTTACTCTCAAATTCGCTTGGGATGTGCAACACAACCACCACCAGCCATAACTAGCTATAAGGAGAATAAAAGGATTAAGGCTATAGAAAGCAGCAGGATCTAAAAAAGAATAGGAAGGGGTTTAGACCCCTCTTTACACTTTTTCATATGAAATAGTTGCTGGCAGCGTTATGACCTTTGGTACTGTGAATCCTTCAGCTCCACTAGAAGGTATCCAAGCGAAGATTTGAGCCACACCATAGAGGTCAAGGGTTGAAAGCCCGCTATCTCTAAGAGCCCAGCGATTAAGTATAGGGTACATAAGATCCTCTGCTACATCTGTATGTCCTAAGCCGAGCGCGTGCCCAAGTTCGTGTAGAGTAACCATATAGACCACATCCTCTGTGTATCTTGGGCTGACTCTGACCGTGACCGTTATGTTGCTGAATATGTTGGTGTTCGGCTTATATGAAACATGTGTTTCTCCACCTATTCTGAACATACCTTCGTCTGTGAAGACGACCTTCACATCAGCATTCTCTGAATCCGTCAGCTTTAGGTAGATGTTGGATAGGTAGCTGTAGTCGCTATACTTTGAAGTGAAGGCTTGTAGCGTGCTGTTCCAATCCTCAACAGCCTTGACTACTACGCTGCTGTAGTCTACTGCTAAAGAGCTGTCTTCTACCTTGACGGTTATTGTTGTATGATCCCAGGTTCCACCCAAAGTGTTTATGCTGTAGGTTTCTATTGGGGCGCTGGCTGTGAGAGTGCCTTCGAGTGTTATGAGGTATAGCCGCCCAACCCTAAGCATCTGCGCCTTAAATGAGACATCGTAGACGCCTTCCTCTTCAGTTGCCTCTAACCTACCTTGAAGCACAGTAAGGTACGCTTTGCCCCCCTCATCAGCCACCTTAAGCTGTATCATCAGCACGCCTTTCTTAGTCTGCGTGTTGAAGCCACCTCTGCCAGACTCAACAGAATATACTCTGTCACCTATAGTTAGTTTTCCGCCTTCGACTACTACAGTACCTTTGTTGCGCCATATCCACAGCTTACCATTTAAGGTGAGTTCTGCGTTGGAAGTAGATGCAGCGGCTTTTCTGCTTATGTTCTTCGCTTCACCTTTCGCCTCTATCTGAAACTTGGCTTCATCTAACAAAGGTGGTAAAGGTAAGTTTGGTGGAGGGGGTGTGGGCCAAGGTCTGACTGGGCTCACTAAGCGTTCTTGCACTCTTTCTCTGATCTCTTCACCTAAACCGTATTGGTTACCGTTAGATTGCACGTTCCTCTTTGTAGAAGCGGCTTCAGCCTGTAGTGTTGCAAGCGAACCTACGAGTAAGGCTGCTACCAGCATCGTCGCAGCAACTATAGATAGGTGTTTTGTGCGCATCGTCCATCGTCTATACCTTAACCAAAGCCTTAATTTAGGAACCCTATGTTAATAGCTTCCCATTCAAATAGGAACAGCCGTTTCTGGTAAATGTTTATCGCCCACCAACACCGGGTCAACGGCGTGCTCAAAGACCTAGATACTGTGATGGAGTCGAAGGGAGTAGACGCGCTCCTAGCGCTAGGGGAGTCCACATCAAATAACCCTGAGTTGCTATACCTTGTAGGCTGCTCTATACCAAGAGGGGGGATCTACGTTAAGAGAAGGGGTCAAGAACCTATCTTAGCTGTCGGAGAGACTGATCTAGGCTCAGCTAGATCGAGTAGAGTTAGGTGCGTTAAAAGCTTCGGTGACTTAGGATACTACACTCTGCTCGCTAAGGATGCCAAGAGCGCCTACATCGAGCTAATCGCTAAGCTCCTCGCTGAAGCGGGGGTTACAGGCAAAATAGCTATTTACGGTAGGCATAAGGCGAACATTATTCTACAAGTCACATCAGCTTTGCAGCAAAGGGGTTTAACAGTCCTTCAAGAAGCTCAGCCGACTCTACTCGAAGAAGTTATGATGACAAAGGATGAATCTGAAGTCGAGGCTATAAGGCGTGTAGGAGAAGCGGCGTGCAGGGTCGTAGAGAAGATTATCGAGTATCTAACCGCATGCGAACATAAAGGGGCTAAACTACTATATAGAGGTGAGGAATTAACAGTAGGGAGAGTAAAACGCCTACTTAGAACACTCTTAGCAGAACACAACCTTAAACCAGTCGATGAACCGATCTTCGCACCAGCCCCAGGCTCACACGACCCACACTACATAGGTTTAGATTCAGAGCCAATCATTTTAGGTAAGCCCATCGTCTTCGACCTCTTCCCCCAAGGGAGAGAAGGATACTACTTTGATCTGACCAGAACGTTCTCAATCGGCACCTCAGATGAAGAGTTTAAGAGGGTGTATGAAGCTGTGCTTGAAGCTCAGCAGACCACAATTGACAACTTAAGAAGCGGCATGTTAGCTAAGGAAGCTATGATTATAGCGTGTAAAGCCTTGGAGAAGAAAGGCTATGACACGCCTAGAACCAATCCAACACTTAACAGAGGTTTCATACACAGCCTAGGACACGGCGTAGGCTTAACCGTAGGTGAAAGACCGTACCTATCCCTTTACTCTCAAGACGTAATCATTGACAGGCAAGTCTTCACAGTAGAACCTGGACTTTACGATGTTAAGTGGGGTGGGGTTAGGTTAGAGGATGTAGTTGTTATGGAGGGAGGAGTAGCCAGAAGCCTTATAGATTTGGAAAAGAGGCTAGTATACTAGCGGAGCCTATGTAAAGCAGACTCAAGCTGAGCCAACCTTATCCTTGCTGTGATGTAGTCACCCTTTTCTAAATGAGTAGAAGCCTGCTTAACCGTCTCAGTAGCCTCCTGTAGAAATCTCTCTAGCCCTTCAACGTTCACCCCTTTGGCTTTAAGGTCGTTGATTTGCTTCTTTAAGCTATTCAGCTCCTCATTCACCTTCTTTAGGTCGTCGTTGACCATCTTCTCCATCTGCTTCATAGCTTCGCTTATGTTTTTAAGCGCGGGTCTCAGTCTTCCGGCTTGTAGATGCTTCTTGGACGAGTTAATCTCCTTGATCAGCTCTGTGAACCTGCCTTCTACACCTTCTACCCCATAGATTCTGTTTAACGTCTTATTCACGTACCCCTCAACAATCTCAACCTTCTCTTCTCCGTATACTTGACTTAAGGCGCTAACTATGTGGCTTAACGTGCTCTTGCTTTCAGCAACCTTTTTACCAGCGCCTAAAGCATCCCTCTTAGCCGATAGTGTCTGAGCCTCTTCTACGAGCCTTTTAGCAGCTTCAAGCCTCAATTTAACAGCAGAAACATCATAACCTTTAGCTGATGCGGCTTCAGTTAAATTCTTGACAACGTTTAGAAGGCTGCTTATTCTTAGGGTTGAGTGTTTAGCAGCAACTATCTGTTCACCCGCATCCTCATTTAACTCAGCGGCAACGCTGGTTAGAGTTGTGAGTGCTCTCATCGAATCGCTTAAAGCCCTTTGGTACTCCCCCTCCTTTAATTCTCTCTGCGCAGTCTCAGCTAGTTTACGCGCATCTTCAAGTCTTTTATTTAGCTCATCATATGCTTCGCTTCCTCTTTCTTGTGCAACTAATGTTTGTACGTTTATGAGCGCCTTTCCAAGAATCGCGTTTACGGCGTATGCTGAACTCTTGTCGCTTTCTGCCTCAGCTTTCTGAGTGAGGGTTGGTAAGGCGATAGTAGCTACTAGTAGTATGAGTGTTGCTGCAGCGGCTGCCTTGATCTTCAACTTCCTCTACCCCCTAAAGTATAAGGGGGTGTCTTAATTTTAGGAATTCTTCGGAACATCTGTTCCGCCTCCAACTTCAGAGACGTCTCTTATATATACGAGGTTCTGCCCACCGACCTTCTTTACATCAACCAACCCTTCTCTCTTAAGCCTCCTAACCATCCTCCACATAGATGTCTTGGGTAGGTTGAAGCGGCTTCTTAGCTCAGATTCGAAGGCTTCACCCCCAGCTTCAGCTAGAAACCTCAGCACCTCCCTGTCATCTGGTCGAATGTCTGGTCTTGAAGACAGTATCTTCTCTACATCTACGATGCGCCTCTCCTTCTTATACACCTTAGTGAGACGCTTTCTTCTGAAAGTTATTGACACAGCAACTCCGACAACAAATATCATGCCTGCGATGAGAGCAGCGTAGCCAAGCAAGCTGACGCTCAAGGTCCCATCCTGCTTTGTGCTCGTTATCTTGATTCCTGCTTCAACGATGTAGTTTAGAGTTAGTGGGCCGCTTGTGAATAAAAGAGTTAGGGTATCGTTTCCACTACTTATGGTGAGAGGCGCTTTACTTAATCCTACCACGGTTAGTTCTGGAGGCAGTTTAACGGCGATGTCTACTGGCGCATCTATTGTGAAGGTCCATAGTCGACCTGTTTTACTGGTCAAGTCTTGTGTGAAATATGAGATCTTAACGCTGCTTAGGCCGATGGTTTCCACTTGAAGCCCGCTTTGGGTAATATTATAGTCAAGCAGGACTCCATCCTTGCCTACAACAATCACCTCCTCGTACTCTCTACCGAAGAGGGGTAAATCAACTAGGGGCAGAAAAGTGCTCACCTCAACCTCGTACTCAACCCAAACATAGCCGTCAGCGTAGATCGTTGTTGTAAGGCGCTTAGGCTCATAGGGCGCTGGTACAGCCCTTACCGTAGGTGCTATGAGCAGTAGGGCAGCAAAGGCTATGGTTATAGCGGCCTTCACACCCGACTCAGACACCCGCCTATAAACTTCTATTATCTTAATAAATGATTTCTACTACCAGGTTCAAGATCTTGGTGTGAGTCAAGCAAGGTATCGTCTACTCGAACATATAACAGACGCATATATAGAAGCATACGGCAGGACTTTAAGTGAAGCGTATTCAAACGCAGCCTACGGCTTGACCGATGTAGTAGTAGATGTGAAGAATGTGGATACCCAGTTTAGCAGGAAGCTTGAAGTAGGCGGGTCTGACCTCTTAAACCTCTTATACAATTGGCTTGAGGCTGTGCTCCTAGAAATGCTGGTGGAGCAGAACGTTTACAGCGAATTTTCAGTACAGGTTTTAAAAAAAGGCGACGCTTGGATGCTTGAAGCAGAATGCATCGGCGAAAGATTTACGCCGGAGAAGCATCACCCCAAGGTTGAAGTGAAAGCCGTCACATACCACCTCATGGAGGTTGTAGCTGAGGATGGGAGATATGTGGTGCGCTTCCTTCTCGACCTCTAGCCTCCTCTTGAAAAGGAGGTTATTGTGATTGAAGATAGTCGTAGCACTATCTGGTAAAGGTCTATTGATCGGAGTTAAACTTCTGCAAATACTACGGAGCTTGGGTGTAGAGACACACGCTGTATTCGATGACTACAGCGAAGAAGAGTTGTCCTCGGAAACGGGCTTAAGCAGGTTAGAGCTCTTCTCCTTAGCAGATCACATCTATAGAAACAACGACTTTACAGCGCCGATAGCAAGCGGCTCCTACGCCGTTGAAGGGATGATAATAGCACCTTGCAGCCTTAAGCGAGTTTCTGATTTGGCGCAGGGTTACTCTAAGGATCTAATAGGTAGGGCTGCTGATGTCGCTATTAAAGAAGGTAGAATCTTGATCCTCTCGCTTAGCGAAACCCCATTATCAAAGGAAGATCTGATTAACCTTATTACGCTTGCTGAAGCTGGTGCTACTATACTGCCAGCGGTACCCCTATTTTACACCGGTGTAGAAGGCTTAAATGAAGCAGTAGAGCAGATAATCGGTAGAATGCTCGACAGATTTGGGTTGCAGCATCGCTTGTATAAGCCTTGGGGGGTGAAGTGAGTTAAGATGGTTAGATTCGGCGTACTCTTACCTCAAGATGGGAAAACCTATAAGGAGATCGCTGAAACAGCGAAGGCTGCGGAAACCCTCGGCTTTAACTCCTTCTGGATCTTTGACCACTTTATGCCTTTCACATTCGGTAAAAAGAAGGACTACCTAGAAAGCTGGACAACTCTCTCCTCCTTAGCCTCAGAGACAGACACCATCAGACTTGGGATATTAGTTTCATGCGCCTCCTATAGAAACCCAGCGCTCTTAGCAAAGATGGCTTCAACAGTAGATGTGCTTACAAATGGTAGGCTTGAGTTCGGCATAGGTGCCGGCTGGTATCGTGAAGAGTATGAAGCATACGGCTTTCCCTTCCCAAAAGCTGGCATAAGGGTAGCACAGCTTAGGGAAGCTGTAGATATAATCAGAGGGATGTGGACTACTACACCTTTCACGTTCGAAGGGCGATATTATGTAGTTAAAGACGCCATATGTGAGCCCAAGCCGATCCAGCGACCTCACCCACTCATCTTGATAGGTGGAAGCAAACTTAGGATGCTCAAGCTAATAGCTGAGGAAGCTGACATAGCTAACTTTGGCTTCAAGATCTTTGGGTTAAATAAGATCCTCAAGACAATCGATAATCTATGTCGAGATGCTGGGCGAGCACCATCTACTCTAGTTAAATCATACACAGGCGTCTGTTTAATAGCTAAAGGTGCGCTTCAAGTCATTTTGGGCACACCCCACCTAGATGTGTTTATAGCCGGTTCACCTACACGTTGCGCAGATAAAATCGATAAGCTGGTTATGAAAGGTTTTACCTACTTCATACTACACTTCATTGGCAGAGGTAGGCTCAAAGCTATGGAGACATTCGCTAAAGAGGTGATATCTGTCTTCTGAACCTTTCGTAATCGTATATTACTCTAGCTAGAACCACGTGTGATTCAAGCGGCATCTCGTGTATAGAAACCACTGCGTGAAGACGCTTTAAGACTTCTTGTGAAAAGCCGCCGCGTGGAAATCCTCCGATCGCTAAGACCGACTTCTCTCTCACATACTTACTCACCCATTCTTCTGGCTTCATCAAAACCCCTCTGCGGCTGAAACCAATCACGGTCTCTGCACCTATACGGTCAATCAGCTCCTTGAAACCAATCTTTTCGACCCTTATCAACTTCTCCTCCTCTTGCCCGCTCAACACCTTCTCCATCAACCCTTGAAACCTAAAGTATGATTTAGGTAATCTAGTTCCTTCAACAACCTCTATGACAAGGTTAGTGTATGTGTGTATGTAGAGCTTCACCTCCCCCCTAAGGTAAGCTGGTGTGCCTGTAACCGTTAAGACGGCTTGATGAACTAGGTCAGGCCGACCCCTCCTTAAGCCATCTTTAAGCTTAAGCATAGCAGTATGATGTAGGCTTCTATCGAGAAGTATCTGGCTAGGATGCTTCCCCTTGTTCTTAGCAGAAGAGAGAACACACCGCTCACCCCAGAGCTGCTGAGGCACAAGCTCCAAAGCAGATTCAACAAGAACTACGTAAAGCAACATGAATTAAATGGCAAGGATAGTTTAAAAACTTACGCCACGAAAGACCAGAGGATGAAACCTTCAAGACGCCTGCTCGCTGACCTCGCTAGGCAAAGAATTGAAAGAATTCTAAACGTAGCTCTAGAGGTAGCTAAAACAGACTATGAAACTGCGAGGAAGGAGGCTGCTTTAGCTAGGCGCATCGCTCTAAAGTATAATGTTCGCCTCCCTTTCTCACTAAAACGCTTCTTCTGCCACGGCTGCAAGCAGTTGATTATACCTGCTTTAAACTGTAGGGTTAGGCTCTCCAGAAGAACACATATGCTGAAGCTGACCTGTTTAATGTGTGGGCACATCTACAGACGCCCTTTAACTAAAAATTTAACGTAAACGATATCTTTTAGTTTCTACTATATGGGTCTTACCCCATTGATTGAACAATCCTTAAGGTGTGTTTCCCAATAGGTTAGATTGATAACTCTCTTAGGAGACTTGAGCCTAGGAAGCCATCTAAAGAGGTGAGCTTATTTTAACGCAAGATGGAGTAGAAATATATAGGGCTTATAGGTTGGGTTAGGTTAAGCTGATAAAGATGCCTACTGTCTACGATGTGCCACAGGATATGCTGATAAAGAGGCTTTCTGAATACCTTAGACGCCTCCCTCAAGTCGCTCCACCAATGTGGTCATATATGGTTAAGACAGGCTCACACGCTGAGCGTCCACCCGCAGAAAGGGAGTGGTGGTATATGAGAGCCGCTTCTATACTTAGGAAACTCTACCTACGTGGCCCACTTGGGTTGGCTGATCTTGAGCCTATGTATGGTGGTAGAAAGCGTGTAGGTTATTCGCTTGCTCACCATAGGGATGGAGGTGGCTCTAACATTAGAAACATTCTAAAGCAGCTCGAAGCTGCAGGATTGGTTGTTAAAGATGGTAAGAAAGGTAGGGTGTTGACAAATAAGGGGAGAAGTTTACTCGATAAGCTTAGCGGTGAAGTATTTAAGGAGCTGGTTAAATCAAATCCTGAGCTGGCTAAGTATGGTTAGGAGGCGTGTCTGCTATGGCTTATGAAGCACAAGATCGACAGATGCGTGAAGAGCAGCAAAGGATTGCCCGAGAATCTGTACTCAGAATAATCTTCAGCCCACAAGCACGTGAGAGACTCTCGAATATAAAGATGGTTAAGCCTGAGCTCGCTAAGTTCGTAGAAGACCGCTTCATACAACTTGCTTCAGCAGGTAAGTTGAAACATCAAGTCACTGACGAAGAGTTAAAGCAAGTGTTAGCTAGCTTACAGCAGCCTAAGAAGGAGTTCAAGATAAGGTGGGCGTAATGGCTAGGAACAAGCCCTCTGGTCTGAAGATTCGGCTAATCTCGAAGATCAAAGAGAACTATGCTGTGCCGACTTGGGTCATAATCAAAACTAAGAGAAGGGTAAGGACACATCCAGGTAGAAGAAACTGGCGTAGAACCAAGCTAAAGATTGGGTAGTGAGCTAAGATGAGTGCAGAAGATGTCGAGCTGGAGAGGATATACACTATAAACTTAAAGAAGATACTTATCACACCAAGGTGGAGAAGAGCAGTGAGGGCGGTTAACTTGGTTAAAGAGTTTGCGTATAAGCATATGAGGGCGAGCGAAGTTAAGATAGAGGAGGCGGTAAATCGCCTTATCTGGATGAGGGGAATAGAATCGCCGCCTCGTAAACTTACAGTCAAGATGGTGAAGGATAAAGAAGGAGTCGTCACCGTTTCTTTACCCTCTGAACGTTAATCTATCTGCTTTAAACAATTTCTGTAGATCTTAACGTCTTTACTTACCATCTGGCTAATAGGTTTAAGTTCCTTAGCCGTTTCTACATTAGCAAGCTGCGCATCTCTATCACTTATTTGCATCAAAGCCGCAGCTTCTATAAAATCTATGAAGATTTTAGGCACCTCGCCTTTTAATCCGTTCGAAACCACGTAGTGCAACCCTTTTCTAGGTTTGCTCCGATAGGTTCACCGCTCCTTATCTTCTCCATTAGCGGTTTAAATAAAGACGATCTTCTTAACCATCATTTCACCTAGCTGATCTGCATCTATCAGAATTGACGGCAAGATTCCTTCTTCCATCAGCTTCTTCTAAGCTTAAAGAGCGGTCTACAAATGCACCCCAATCTATCTTATCATAGACAACTGATTAACACAAGTTTTCTTCAACACATTTTTTAAACCGCTTAAAAGATCGTCGTCTTCAAGATAATCTGCCCTCTTCACAATACTACACTGTTTAAAGATGTTATGTGAGGGAAATAAGTGGTTCTTTAAGCCGGTATTGTGTGTCTATCTGCATCGGTTCTAGAAGTGACCCCTATTCTATTTGAATGATGTTAGTTAAAGGTATGTCGACTGCACACTCCGGTGCAGAGTCTATCTCTCGTTCAGACCCTAAGACGCTCTCCAACACATCGTAGCTCTCGTGTCTTACCGTTTTGAAGCCTGATGCCAATACTATGGATGTGATTTTGGTGTAGCCGTTTACGCTGAAGCCGTATTCAACTTTAACTGAGCCGTCCCCAAGTAGTGTAGATATGTGCTTCACCGAATCCTCCACTTCACCAGCCAAAAGATTCTTTGAGCCGCTTAGATGAAGTAAAGCAGATTCAGTTTCAGCTGGATTCACCTTCCTATATATGGATGCAACCGCATCGCTAACAGCATCTATCATATTCGCTCTATCACTTACGGTAAGCAGCGTGAACCTATCTTTAATAGAGCTTGAGATAACCTTATCTAAGCTAAGGTAGTAATCTTCTTTCTCGAAGGCTCCCAGTATCCTAGATAATGCGAAGGCTATGCGCTCATTTATCTCTTCATATACTTCGAGGATAGGTTTATCACTCATCCTCTGCATAAAGTCGTCGTTATCGATGACTATGATGTAGTCGCAAGATCTGCGAAAGCGGCGTAAGTAGACAGAGGAGTAGAAGAGCTTGCTATGCTCATAGTTTGACGGCACAACAGCTACTCCAAACACCAATGAATTATTCTCTTTAGCTACTTCAGCCACTAAGGGTGCTAAGCCTGAGCCTATAGCTCCTCCTAAGCCAGCTATGATAAATGTGACCTTTGAGTCTTTAAGTATTCCACTTATCTTGTCTTTGTGTTTTAATCCTGCCCCTCTTGCTAGAGCCGGCTCTCTTTTAGTCGATGTGAGCGGCGGTATGTAGATCGCTTCATTTTTGTTTAAGCCGGTTAAGTCCTTCTCATCGCAGCTCAAGTAATAGAAATTGTGTATGCCTGTTTTGAACCTGCTGATCTTTGACGCTATTCTGCAGCCTGCGCTTCCTACACCAACCCCAATTATCTTATTAGAATCATCTTCTGAGATAAAGTGCTTTAGGGTCAGAGTATATTCTTTACCCAAGTCTTGATCGTAGAGTATTATTTAACCTACCTTTAACCGTCTTCTCTTTAAGAGGTTTAGACCCCCTTGTCACCTATTTTTGACAGAGCCTCGAAGGCAGGCTGCGGAGGCCCCGTTTACTTCAACTCGGAGATAAGAACCCAACTTAACATCATCGTTAACTAGAATAGGCTTATACGCAAAGTTCCTAGCTATCTTAGCGTCTTTAACTTCCTCATCTACGAGTGCTTCTCCTCTCCAACCAAGCCAGCTCTTATTCCTCTCTAGGCAGACCGCTTTTACTACGCGGTGTATGGTGGTTGATCGCTGCTTGACAACCTCATATGGTTGCTGGGGTAGTAGGGCTGCTTTCGTGCCTGGTCTAGGGCTGAAGCGTGAAATGTTCACCACATCTGGCTTCACTTCCTCGATGAGAGACAGGGTCTCTTTGAAGCATTCCTCCCTCTCAGTCGGGTAGCCTACAATTATGTCTGTGCTCAAAGTGAGCGGGGGTATCTTTTTCCTAGCTTCTTTAACTATTTCTAGAAAATCCTCTCTGGTGTATCCACGCCTCATATCTACTAGAACGTCGTTGCATCCGCTCTGTACAGGTATGTGTAGAAATTTAAAGAACTTAACATCTTTAAGCGCATCAACTATCCTACTTATGTCCCCAATTATGTGGGTAGGGTTCATCATACCAACCCTAACTCTGAACTCTCCCTCAATTTTAGAGATCTTATCGAGGAGATCAGCAATAGAACCACCCCTATCTCTACCATAGCAACCATTATCTTGAGATGTAAGCCAAATCTCTCTGCAACCGCATCTAATAAGCCTACGGATCTCATCTAAGATAAGAGATTCGTCAAAGCTCTTAAGACTACCCCTAGCCATCTTAACTTGGCAGAATGAGCAGGATGAAAGGCAGCCTGAGGCGATCTGCACAATCCCAACAACAGGGTTTCTGAGCAGCCTAGGTTGTAGAAGCTTGTTGTATGTGTCATTTAGCTCTTCAGCCCTCTCTCCTCTCACTGCTCTCTCAGCCACTGATGTGATCTCGTTAACTGAGTTAGGGCCGATTAGAGACGCTCTCGGGTTAAGTCTAAGTATTGTGTCTTTAGACGTTTTAGGCATACATCCAGCTACTATCATAGGTTTACCTAAAGATGTTAACACCTTTATCCTTGTAACCATTCTTTGGTGTGTTGCACCCTTTACAGTGCAAGATACTATGATGTTTAGATCGGCTTCTGAAGCTGTTTTGGCTATTGTAAAGCCTGAATTCTTTAGCAGCCCCGCTATGATCTCCGCGTCAGCGAGGTTTGCGCTGCAACCATAAGCCTCTATATGTACCTTGGCTTCAACTTTCTGTAGATTCACAGTCCGCCGCCTATCGGTGGTAGGATCACAACCAAGTCTCCGTTTTTCAGCCTTAAAGAAGATAAATCTGATGTGTCTACAGCGTTTCCGTTAACTAGCATAACAAGGCCATCCCTTAAATCACCCTTTTGGTCAAGTAGGAAGTCTCTCAACTCTTCCCCATAGCGTGAGAGTAATGCGTGTAAAAACTTCTTCCCATCCACTTCTCCTTCGAAGTCAAAAGCCTCTTCCCTCTTACCAGTAATCTCTCTTACGGCTGCAAAGTATTTTGTGGCTACTGTGATCTTCTGTTCTCCGCTCATTTCAGCTAAAGCTATAGGTTTGCTGCAATAAAAGATTTAGGTTAAGGGCTTTGGTTAAGAAGCCTGTTTACGAGATCGTCTAATAGATGACCTCTGCAGACTACTTGAACCCTGCAGTTTGGTGCAGCGTCAGAAGCTGCTTTAAGAATCCTTCTACCCAGATCAACAGCAACAGGGCTTGCTGGAGATACAGGTGAATAAACAACGCGAACTGTCCCATCGTCTACACGCAGAATATCTAGAATTATATTAGATTCAGATAGAAGACGATCTGTCTCAGGGTCTTTAACCTTCTGAATATGTTCAGCCAAGTCTTTGATGAGTTTATCCACGTTAGATCACTCGCATACGACTTTATTTAACTCTAACTTCACCATCTAACTTTTAATGTGCGTGGATGGGACGCTCTGACTTCATCAACCCTAGGTGTGGCTGTGTTATGAGGCGCCTCAGCTGCCGCTCTAGGATCCTTGAAAGCGGCTTCAGCAGCTCTATTTAATACTTCAGCATAGTAATCCAGCTCCTCTACACTCTCTGACTCGGTTGGCTCAATCATCATCGCCTCAGGCATAGTTATAGGAAAGTAGATGGTTGGGGGATGCACAGCGTAGTCAAGCAGCAATTTAGCAACATCGAAGGCTGAAGCCTTGGCTGAGGCAACAAACTCGTGTTTACATCGAGTATTAAGGAAGTAGCGTAGGTCAAAGTATCTTCTATCAAGTCTATTCATCAAATAGTTTGCTGCAAGTGTGGCGAGCGCTGAAGCGTCTCTTAAACCCTCTCTGCCCATTAATAGGCAGTAGATGTATGCTCCTAGGAGAACGCTTATGTTTCCGAAGTAGCTTCTTACTCTACCTACAGCTTTTGGCCTATCGTAGCACCACCTATACCTATAGCCGTCAAACTCAAGAGTAGGGCTAGGAAGGAATTCTCCGAGTTCATCGGTGGAGAAGACTGGGCCTGCGCCTGGGCCCCCTCCTCCGTGTGGTGTGCCGAAGGTTTTGTGTAGGTTTAGATGCGCTATATCAAACCCTATGTCACCAGGTCTGACTCTCCCTATTAGTGCGTTTAGGTTTGCACCATCATAATACATTAACCCACCTACTTCATGTATTATTTTAACGACCTCCTTTACGTCCTTCTCAAACAGCCCTAGTGTGTTTGGGACAGTCATCATCATCCCCGCAGTCGCTCTACCGGCTACTGCTTTTACAGCCTCAACATCTACAAGCCCCTCTTCTGTAGATGGTATCTCTACTACCTTGAATCCGGCCATCGCTGCGCTGGCTGGGTTGGTTCCATGTGCGGTATCCGGTATCAGAATTTCGTTTCTGGTGTCTGGTTGCCCTTTATCTTTTAGCCACGCCTTTATCATCAGCACGCCAGTAAACTCTCCTTGAGCTCCTGCTGCTGGCTGTAGAGAGAATTTAGGTAACCCTACTATTTCAGCCAACATAGTGCCCAACTCAAACAGAATCTTCATCAAGCCTTGGGTGTATTCTTCTGGTTGTTCTGGGTGTATCCTCCTAAGCTTTGTACTTGATAATATCCTTTGAACTATCTTTGGGTTATGTTTCATGGTGCAGCTGCCGAGGGGGTATGTGCCTGAGTCAACAGAATAGTTCATCTGAGACAGTCTGATGTAATGCCTTGTGATCTGAGGTTGGGCTACTTGAGGTAGCCTAATGTCTGCTCGCCTAAGCCTCTTGGGTACCATCTCTAACACATCTCCAACCTCTCTGCTCAACTCTTGGTCTGCTGGTAGTGTTAAGCCGCATCTGCCTTCACCGCTTAACTCTATTAGTAGAGGTTCATCCCACCTAGCCTGCCTATACCTCACACCCCTCCACCTCCTTTCTTATAGCTTCGATGAGGAAGTCTATGTCACCCTTTAGATGAACCTCTGTTGCAGAAAATAGAGCAGAATCGCCCAACTCTGGGAAGTATCTACCTAAAGGTAGTGCGCCGACTAACCCATACTTCGGTAGGCTTCTGTAGAGCATCCACGGGTCAGCCTCTAAGAACCTAACAGCAAAGTCTTTGAAGAAAGGGGTGAAGAGGGGGGATTCTACACCCCTTATCTCACCCAACCTCTTAGCAGCGTAATGAGAGCTCTCCATTATCCTCCTACCGAGCTCCCTGAAACCACTACTACCAAGCATAGTGAGGTATGCAGATACCGCAACCGCACACAGAGCCTCATTGGTGCAGATGTTAGATGTAGCTTCTTCCCTTCTTATATGCTGCTCACGTGTCTGAAGAACCATCGTATAACATCTCCTCTCTCCATTCTTCGAAAGAGTCTCACCGATAATACGCCCAGGCATCTGTCTGAACACCTTTTGACCACCTCTCGCAGCAAAGATTCCGATAAGAGGGCCACCATAATTGGGGTGTAGCCCAAGCGGCTGCCCTTCACCTACAACTATATCCGCTCCATACTCTGCTGGA
>CALJAQ010000102.1 GCA_938029515.1 uncultured Nitrososphaerales archaeon | reverse complement strand
TAGAGACTCCAGTCTCTTAAGGGCTTCTCTGATATATTCCCTTTTTACATCCGAGGCCTCAAGGTAGCCTTTTAGCGTGCTTACCGTTTTGTCCATAGTTCTTCGATCTACTGGGTATGGTACACCATCTTTGCCTCCGTGTGCGAAAGTGAATTTCGCCGGATCTCTCCAAGAAGGAGGTGCACCGTATATGAGCTGTGAGACAAGGGCGAGAGCCCGTATTACCGCTGGTCCTACTCCTCTAAAAGCTAGTAGATCCTCGTAGTTTTGTGGTTGGGTGTCATATAGTTTTTTGAAGAGGCTCCAGTCCAGTTTTCTCGGCATATCGAATGTGGCGTGTGTATCCGCTGCTTTTCCTGTTGAGGACCAGCTTTCTAATGTGTGTTGTCCGCTTAGCACTCTTATAGAGCTGATAAGGTTCTCCGGTCTCCCTTTTACAAGATCTACTGCTACTCTCCTAGACTCTTCTGATTCTTTTGCAGTCATGTCTAGAACCCTAGGTTCTAACCTCGGCGCTGCTATCCCACTGTGAGGTGTGCAAACGAAGTTTGATACCTGTGTGCCGAGCCAATGGTAGCGTCGTGCAAGCTTCTCCTCTACATTTAAGCCTTGTTGAATTATGCACCATTCACCTTTTTCTGATATGAATACGGTGTGGTGGTATATTGGGTAGTTACACTGTATAGCTACTGTATCCACTTTAGCCGCCATTCTACTACTGTATTTTAATGCGGTCAGTTTATGTTCTGGTAGAGCGAGGTCTTCACAGATTCTCTCTATTTCACTTTGCGTCTTTAAGGCTGACTTACCTTTGCCTCCAGCGACTTCAACACCATGTTCTTCCACGCTAAGGGTGTCTTTCAACACGCCGCATACTACTGTTGTTAAGCCTGATGAGTGCCAGTCAAAGCCTAGCACGCAGCCAAAGGATTGGAACCAAAGCGGAGAGCTTAGCTTCTCTAATATGCCTGATGCCCCCTCTTCTCTATACATTATCTTAAGCATAGCGTCTGAAAGCGCCTTCATCCTAGTTGTAAGCCACTTGGGCGCGTGGCCGTAGTGTAGTGGGAGATATACTACCCAAGTCTTCCTCAATCTCTCTTCAAAAATAACAGGTTAGTTAACTATTATAGTTGTTGCTACGGTGTGAGTGTAACAGTGTCCCTAGGATAAAGCACCACTTCTCTAATATTCTCTTTTCCAGTCAGTATCATCAAGAAGCGGTCTAAGCCAAATCCCCACCCTGAATGCGGAGGCATACCCCAGTCGAAGACCTTAAGGTGCTCCGAGAACGATGACGGATCTAACCCTAAATCGATCATTCTAGCCTCGAGTTTACGCCTATTTGAGACCCTCCTACCCCCAGAAGCGAGCTCTAACGCGCCGAATTGCAGATCAAAGGATTTTGAGCACCCTCCCTCCACATCTATGTAGAAGGGTTTAAGTAAGGGTGGCCAGTCTGTAATAAAATAGAAACCTTTATGAATTTCGCTTAGCGCCTTTAGGGCTGAGTCTGTTAGATCTTCACCGTCTTCTATCTTGAATCCGATGCTCTGCAGCTCTCTAATAGCATCCTTGTAGCTTAGTCGTGGGAAGGGTGGGCGCTGCTTCTCCAACTCATGCTTAAGAACGTTGAGCTCATCTTTATTCTGCTCTAATACGTCATCAATACAGGTTGTAACCAGCCTCTCACAGACAGCCATCACATCCTCCATATCGTAGTATGCTGCTTCAATATCCACGCTTACGAATTCGCTAAGATGTCTTCTTGTATTCGACTTTTCAGCTCTAAAGAAGCTTGAGATCTCAAATACCTTCTCCAAACCGAGGGTTAGTTGCTCCTTATAGAGCTGGGGGCTTTGGGCAAGGTATGCTTGGCGCCCAAAGTAGTCTACTGTAAATAGTGTAGCACCCCCTTCAGCAGCCTGCCCTATAATCTTAGGCGTATGAACTTCGATAAACCCTTCAGCTGTTAGAGTACGTCTCATAGACTGTAGCGTAGTGTGTCGGATCTTGAATATTGCAGCTACGCTTGGATTTCTAAGATCTATAGCTCTTGAACTTATTCTTAGATCTAGTGAAGACGGTGTTCTGCCAGTTGGGTCTATGGGTAGTGGGTGTGTGGCATACGAGAGGACTTTAAACTCTCTTGCTTCAACTTCGACTTTAACCGCTTTCGCCTTACTCTTACGCACAACGCCGTAGGCGCTTATTACGCTTTGTCTTGGTGTTTGAAGTGCCTCCTCGTACAACCCACCCAAATCTTTACGGAGTATAAGCTGCACCACACCTGAAGCGTCCCTAACGGTTATGAATGCGATTGAACCTAAGTGTCTGATGTCTTCAACCCAGCCAGCAACCCTTACATTCTGCCCGATCAGATTTTCGCTGAGCTGCGCAGCGGTATGTGTTCTTAAACTACGTAGACCACCTTCGCCATAAGGCCCTTTATACTCCACAAACACTAGTCAACGCTTCAAACAATTTAAGATTTTTCACAACCACTTCACAACGCTTTCGCATAACTTGTGTGTTCAAACTCGACGAGAAGATCGATATTACGCACCGCCTTAACAACCTTCTTAATCAACTCAACATCCAAAGGAAAGCGCCCCGTCTTTCGACCAGGAATTATGACCTTCGTAAGCTTGCTTCCATCAGGAAGCCAGACCACGTTGACGGTCAAGATCCTTACAGGGTAGAAGATGTCTTCAAGCATCTTGCGGTCTGTAGATCCAGCTTCTATAAGCATAGTTTTGCCTCCCATAGCCTCATCTATGCTCCTGTGTAAAGACGGGTTGGCGCGTAGAATGTTAAGGTTACCCGCAGCAAAGGTCAGCAGATATACGTCATCTACAACCTGAGCTCTTATCAGAGAAACCTTATCTAATTCAGGCACCTTCTCAGCTAACTTCGTCAACTTAATCGAGGCTTCAACATCGATTTCGCTGATGTGCCCCCCCTTAAGCCTAGCTTCACATTTAGGGCATAAAATACCAGTCTTGGCGTCAAAGGCGCATATGGGGGTCTTTATAGCCATGCGTATAATGGAGGGTGTATAAAGGTAAATAAACCTATATGTTATCGTAAGTATTTTAAAAAAATTAGGAAAGGGGCTAAGCCGCTTTCCCTAAGTAGATTTCGATAGAACTGACGTTGCTGAGGTTGCCTGTTTCGCTGCTCTTTATCTGCTCTGTGTCTATCTTTATCTTCTTCACGACGATATCTGTTGCAAACTTTTTGCGTGTGATTTCGGCTGTGTCGACTGCTTTGCTGATAGCCCTGCCTCTAGCCTTTAAGACGACTTCGTTAGCTCCGTTCTGGATCATGGTTAGGCAGGCTAGAACATAGTTCATCACCGGTTTTTTCCCTATCAGTATAGTTGTTGACGAGTCTGGCATTTTGTTCGCCTCTTGGTGGACATAGCTATACTTCTTATGCTTTTAAAATATTTGCGGTTCACCTTACTGCTTTAGTCACTTTTGTCTGCTTTATGAGTATGTGGGGCGTTAGGGTTGGGGTTCTGACCTCCCACCAGTAGATCCATCGCCTCTCTTTCGTGGCTGCTGCTATGCTCTTCATCTGCCTAAGTAGGCTATCGCTAATCCTAAGCCCTGCTACAGCGTACTTTATTTCACCGCTTTTAATGTAGAATACTGCGTCTCTAGGTAATGTTGAATACTCTCCGCTCCTGAGGTTATGGAATCTGGTATACCAGTTGTTAGTTATGTAGAAACCTTCGTCTACCTCTTTTATCAACTCCTCTAAGCTGTAGCTTCCAGGGTTTACCTCAAGGTTCCAGGGATGTGGCTCTATAATGCCGGCTGAGCCTGTTGACGCTACATTGAACCTTGCTGCTGTGCTTGAGTTATGGAGGTAGGTTTTGAGTAGCCCACGCTCTATAATTATGTTATGGCTGGTAGGTACACCTTCGTCATCAAAGATTCTTGTATGTATTGAACCCTCAACCGCACCGTGATCAACCAACGTAAGTAGTTCAGAGGCTACTTGCTCGTTGAGCTTATCTGCTAGGAAAGAAATGCCGGATTCGACTGCAAAGGCTGAAGCCGCGTCACCAACGTGCTGCATAAGGTCTGCTGCTACTGTAGATGAAATGACTATGTCATAAACTCCTTCACTCCAAGGGCCTCTGTTAACAGCCTTCTTGGCGTATTGTGTGGCCTCCTCCACAGCGTTTAGAGGGTTGAATGTGTCAAGATGGGTTGAGCAGGCTAATCCGTGTCCGCTTGCATCATCTACGAAAACTCTTTGATTGAGCAGTATTCGAGTTGATTTATCGCTTTGCCTAACTCCTCCTGTGCTCACTATACTTATCCTGCTAGCTTCTGCTGTTATTGCTCCTGCCGTCCTCCTTCCACCTCTTTGGGTAGTTTGGTCTATGAGCTGCTTGGGATAATCCTCAAGTATCCTTTCTTCACACGACTCGATCTTTGGGTCATAGTTTCTGTGGGTAGGGTATGAGAAAGGCCCTTTCGGTAGATGTGTGTGGTATGGACTCGGCTCAAGCATCTTGCAGGAGTCGATGAGCCTGCGGGTGAAATCCCTGAGCGCGTTTTGTGTTGGATTTGAGGTTGAGCCCATTATTCTGCGCCCATCTACAGCTGCGTATGCAAAGATGGTAACATCCCTTGTAGTCTTAGTTATTGTGAGAGCATTGTTGCTGAATCTGAGCATTCTTCCCCAGATCTGTGTTGCGATGGCTGAAGCGTCTTCAGCACCTAATCTAATCAGATGTTCAAGGACTTCGGAAGCTGCTGCTTCAGTATTCAAGTGTCCATCACCTTGCACCGAGTTTTATACCCCTAAGCCTTATGTGAGGACCTCCTGTCCACACCGGTGCACCTTGCATGG
>CALJAQ010000101.1 GCA_938029515.1 uncultured Nitrososphaerales archaeon | reverse complement strand
GAAAGAAATGTCAAACGAAGAGATAGCCAGAGTCGGAAGCGCACTACACTCATATGAGGGCTTCCTACCCCCTGACGCACGCTGCCTATCACCTTTAGGCGAAGAGCTTCTAACAGCGGGCATACAGAAGGAGCTGCAACCAGAGTTTATAGCAGTTGTGCAGAGGCCTCCCTCAGCCTACTCCGGTTTCCCATTTATAGTAGAGGTTGGTTTAGCGTATGGTGGGAAGGGTGTTGAGCAAGGGTTAAGGCTGCTGAGGTTCGCCAACAGGATACCGCTTCTATACGATGAAGCAAACGATGTATCTTGGAAGGTAGTCAACGAAGAGATCGATTGGAAGAGGTATAAGATACCACAAGACGCGCCGCTAACTATCATAACACACGTCTGCTCAACGAAAGTGCCATACAAAACAGTGGGGAAAGAATATCTTGCAGACATACCTGAGCTTGAGAGAGAGCTCAAAAACGGTTTAAGAGAGGTCCTTAGAAGGCTCAGCACATACCTCTCACGCAAGAGCACACTTGCATTTGTTAAGAAGAAGATGAATATATACGAAAAGTATCTACCGTTGATAGCACGGTTTTCAGCAGATCTAATAAAGGCAGCGAAGCTACCAAACTATAAGAAGCTGCTTAAGAAGCGCTTAGAAGAGCCTGCTGCTGAAATTTCAGAGCCGGTGGAAGAAGTGGGTGTTAAACCTATTGACGGTAGGGTGATGAAGCTTGAGCAGCGGAGACTCGAAGACTATAGCTAGTAGAAGGAAAGCTGAAGTAAAGAGACTACTAAACCAACTAGGGCAAAAAATATACGAGGATTTGGAGAATGAAATGTTTCCTGAAGTAACATTAGCGAGTAGATCAGTAAGCAACATAGTCTACGATGAGCAGCTTAAACAATACGTCCTTGGCCCAGCTAAGACAAGAAGGTCTGCTCATAATATCAAGCATATACGCTCGTTTACGCAGCTGATCTGGCTAGCTTCATTTGTGAATAGGCTTGTTGAGACATCTAAGACCTCTACGCTTAGAGACGTCTTCTACTCCTCTCAAGCTTATGGTGTTGAGTTTAATGACCAGTCTGAATCAGATGAAATCATAACTGATCTGGAGGTTTTGCTGTCGAAGGCTCGGGAGGACTTCAACGTATATCCTGAAGAGCGCTCCGCCATCTTCGGCGACCTGACAATAGAGTATACTGTGCCTGGGTATGAAGGTAGGCGCCTAAACTTAGCGTCTCACCCTGATGGGTACCTTATAGGGCCGAGTCTGAGCACAGCAGAGTTTGTAGACACTTCAGCTGAGATGGTTATAGCTGTTGAGAAGGGTGGTTTATTCACCAGATTCGTTGAAGAGAATGTGCATAAGAGGTATAAGGCGTTGATCGTGGATACGGCTGGCCAGCCTCCTAGATCCACTCGGTACATGTTGAAGAGGTTGAATGCTGAGCTGAAGCTTCCGGTCTACATACTTGCTGACGGTGATGTTTACGGTGAGCATATCGCTATGGTGATAGTCTCTGGCTCCGTTGGCGCTGCGCATCTACGTGATCTAACTGTGCCGGACGCTAAATGGATAGGCGTGTGGGGGACTGATATAGTAAAGTATCGTCTGCCAAGCGACCCTCTAAGCGAGGTTGACGTAAAGAGGATATATGAGTTAAAGAAGGATCCTAGATACGCAAAAGGAATATGGCAGCGTGAACTCGACGTGTTCCTTAAGATAAAGAGGAAGAGTGAATTAGAGGCGTTTGCAAAATATGGCTTGACCACGATAGTAGATAAGTATCTGCCTGAGAAGCTTCAGGAGGCGAAGAGCCTCTGAGCTAACATCTACTCCTAGGCTTAATCACAACCTCTCTAACAAAAAGGTCGAAGAAGTTATTTGAATGAGCCGGTTTCAGCACAACCGCCGTATCAGCTCCACCACCACTACCAGCTATAGCCACACAATCCCTCTCTACGGATACAAGACCGGCATCAGCAGCCATGACAGCTATCTCTATGCAGACCTTCAAACCGCTGCCCAGCAGCTTAAGCCCCTCAGCTAAGATCTCCACAGGTCCATAGGTGTTTAACCTTCTCCTAATAGATCGCTCTACTCCAGATAGGGCATGTGTGGCTGTAAGTAGCTTCGCGCCGCTCCTCAGTATCTCATCTTCAAATTCAGGCTTCATCTGCTGAATATTAGGCTGTTCAAAACCCGTGTGATGCCTAACTATAATCAGGTTGAATCCTTGGAATATCTTACACGCCTTCACCCCTGTGGCTCCAGATGTAGAGGCTACGACTATATCCCTAATTTTTAAGGCTTCAGCACGCTCTTTAGCAGCTTGTAGAGTTAGGTCTGTATCTGCTTCTTCAGCCGAGTCGAAGTAGATTATCTTTTCCACCCTCAACCTTGACACCTATTTTGCATCTTAGATGCGTGTATAGAAGGTTTGTTGTTCTCTTATGCATAACTGTTTTATATCATTACTTTCATAAAAGTCTTGTCTAGATCGGTGTTAGGAGTTGTATGGTTCAAAGCCTAAGTTCACCTTTATCTTCATCCTTTTCATACTTGCTTTCTTCATCTACCAGAATATTTCAGATGCTTGGATTAACCTAGCCTTCTTTCCAGCCTTTGCTTTTATGGAGCCTTGGACGTTTATAACATCTATCTTTCTACACGCCGATTTTCTACATCTATTCTTCAACATCTTCGCGCTCTTCTTCTTCGGCATCTACCTAGAGAGGATTATAGGTAATAGATCCTTTGCATCTCTCTTCTTCACCTCAGGAGTAGTAGGAAACTTAGGGTATCTAGTTACGTCAGCGAACCCTTACATACCAGCTATAGGAGCGTCAGGAGCGGTTTATGGTGTAATTGGTGCATTGGCTGTATTAGCGCCGACACTTCTGGTTTACATTTACGGCTTTATACCTGTGCCTATGGCTTTAGCAGCGGTGATCTGGGCTCTAATAGATTTGGGTGGCCTATTTGTGCCCTCTGGGGTTGCACACGGCGCGCATCTTGGAGGCATGCTTGTAGGCCTACTTTACGGCGCTTACCTAAGAATCAGAGTTAAATGGGGTTGAGTTCAAGCTGAATCTGCGTAGTCTTAGCCGCAGGCAGACTCCTCCAATCTCCTCTGATAGCCGGCTTACCTCTGAGCCTCTGTATGTAGTTGTAAGCAGAGAGCGCCGCTATCGCACCTTGAGCCGCTGAGATTACAACCTGCTTATATGGTGTGTCAGTCACATCGCCTGCTGCAAATACTCCATGATGTGAGGTTGACCCGTCTTTTGCGGTTATGATTTCATTCTTAGCGTTAAGCTGCACCAGATGTTTAACTAAATCAGTCTTCGCCACGTAACCCATCTCCACAAACACACCCTGAACCTGTATATTCATTATTTCACCCAACTTCTTCTTAACTGAAATGGACTCAACAGATCGATCCCCGTTAATTCTCACAACTTCTGATTCAGGCATAAACACAACATTATTCCTGCTTCGTAAGGTTTCGATCAGCTCGTCTGCTGCGAGGAGTTTAGACAACTTATGTATCAAATACACTTTGGAAGCTATGTTAGTCAGCATCAAGGCTGCTTCTGCTGCCGGTTCAGAAGAGCCTACTACAGCAACATCTTTTCCTTTAAACAGTGGGCCATCACATATGGCGCAGTAAGAGACACCCTTAGACTTTAACCGCTCTTCACCCTCTACACCCAAGTCTCTAGGCGTCTTACCGAAGGCTAAGATTAAGGCGCAAGCATCATATTCTCCGCCAGTTGTTTTAACCGTGAAGCAGACACCATCTTTATCCTTGATCTCCTTAACCTCCTCAAAAAGTATCTTTACACCATAGAGCAGCGCCTGCTCCTGAAACTTCTTCATCAGCTCTAAACCACCTATGTTTATGAAGCCTGGATAGTTCTGTATGGAGTCTGTTAGAAGCGCCTGTCCACCTATATCCTTAGTTAGAAGAAGCGTCTTTAAACCCTGTCTTCCAGCGTATAGGGCTGCTGTTAGACCTGCTGAAGCGCCGCCGACGATTATCAGATCATATAGATGCTCATCTCCGCTCAACAAACTCACCAGATCCAACATATATTAAAAAGGTAAGCCTTTAAAAGGGTTAGGCTGTAAGTACCTAACGTTGAGCTACATAGACTTCGGTTTAAGCTTGGCAGGCATGTGGTTTGCAACATTAACAGGGGCGATAGCTTTGATCATAGTGTTCATAGAATTTTTTAAGAGGGTCGGTGCGAGAAGCGAGGAGTCAACTCAGAGCGCTGATACCAAACCTCAGGCCTCAGAGGGGAAAGTGGAGCAGCTTAGCGAAGAAGAGGCTACTACAGTAGTAGCCTTAGCAGCGATCCAAGCCTATCTTAGTGAAGAAGAGGAGGCAGCAGGGTCTTGAAGCGTCGATTCAAGATCACTATAGGAGAGAAGACCTATGAGGTTGAAGTTGAGGAGACCACAACCCCTGAACCTGAAGCTGTGCCTCCACCATACATAGGTCCTCCAAAGATACTTACAGAGCCTCCGAAGCGCATAGCCACACCGAGACCAGTAGCGCCCACACCGAGAAGAGTAGAGGCGCCTAAACCACCGACACCGCAGCCTCAACAAACACAGACGCAGCCTCCGGAAGCAGCGGCTGCTGTAGTTGGTGAAACCGTAAAGGCACCCTTGCCTGGGGTTGTCGTCTCGATTAACGTAAAAGAAGGTGATCGAGTCAAGCAGGGTGATACTTTACTCGTTTTGGAGAGTATGAAGATGGAGAATTCTTTGGCCGCGCCTCGAAGTGGTGTTGTTAAGCGTGTTTTAGTCCAACTTAGAGCTTCGGTTCAGCACGGTGACCCGCTTATTATTCTAGAGTAGGCTGAGCTTCTTGTCTGCTCTCCTACCCTTCCCCTTCGGTAATATTGTTATGATAGGGGTGGGCTTCATTCTTGTATATCTTGCTGTGAGGAAGAGGTATGAACCCCTACTCCTAATCCCTATAGGCTTCGGAGCGATTTTAGTTAACCTCCCTTTCAGCGAACTTAACGAGCCAGGAGGCTTTCTGAGGATACTCTACGATGCCGGCATCGCAACTGAGCTCTTCCCAATCTTGATATTCATCGGCTTAGGCGCTATGATAGACTTCGGTGCACTCTTCGAGAGGCCTTGGGTTATGGTCTTCTCCATCCCTGCGCAGCTCGGGATATTAGCGGCACTACTCTCATCGTTGGCTCTGGGATTTAAGCCAGCTGAGGCTATAAGTATTGGGATAATAGGTGCGATGGATGGTCCTACGGCAATCTACGTGACCTCTAAATAT
>CALJAQ010000100.1 GCA_938029515.1 uncultured Nitrososphaerales archaeon | reverse complement strand
TATACCAGCAAATCTAACAAGATTCTCCCCAGCCTGACCTATATTCGAAACCTGAATCTTATCATCACCAAGATCCTTCCTTAAGCCCCGATCTGATGCCCTAGCATCCATACCCCAATATGGTGAAGCATCACCAAACCTAACCTCGCCACCCCTAATGAATATGTACGTAGGTTTAGCTGCTCTACCCGTTATGACCACAAGATCGTAGCCCGCAGCCTTAAGCTCAGCACCCCAGAATCCACCACTATTCGCATCACCAAAGAAGCCTGTCAGAGGAGACTTTGAAACAACTGTATGCCTACCAGCCACAGGAGTCGGTGTGCCGTTTACTGGCCCTGTGCTGAAGATTAGACGATTCTGAGGGTCGAAGGCTCCAACCCAAGGCGGAACTTCGTCATAAAGTATTCTACCACCAATACCGTAGCCTCCAATATAGTTGTATGCCACTTCTGGTGATAATGGTTGGGTTAAATGCCTCTTTCTGGTTAAGTCTATGCGTAGAATCTTGCCTACATACCCCCCTCTGAATCCATCCATAAAGCTAGTTAAAGCGAGACGAATATTTTAATATTGCTCATCTGAATGTCGATACTGTCAAAAGATCGCTATATGTGAGTTTCACCTCTTTGATGATGATACCTTAGTTTGTTGTATCATAGAGTTTTAGGGATAGGGTTGTCTTTGGTGTGCCTTTGGTTGTGATGTTGTAGGGTTTCTTCGTTTTATGCTTGATGGTTGTGAAGAATCTCTCTACCCTACTCCTGCAGAAGGTTGCATGCTCTCAACGTAACCTAGGCGCTCTAGAGCCCATACTACATGCTCCTTTATCCACAGGTATGAGAGGCTTCTCTACACATGCTTTGGGCATCACCCTGAAGGTGATGCATCTGCGCTGCGCCTCGTCCTAGATGCTCTTATGGCTAAGAGTTCGTAGCTATCCACGTCTATAGCGCTTCATATATAGATTTGAATACCATTACGCTTTAGTTTCTCCTCATCTACAGCTACAGACCTACGATACCAGCTCAGGAGGCATTGTAGTGATCTGGAGACTCTTCACCATCGAACAGCATCATCACCCACATACCTGACTACATAAGCTACCTCCCTAAGCCTGATAGTTAGAGTAAGTTTGCCCTTTTGCTAAAAGAGATTCACCTTCTTGAATAACCTCTCTTCATAACCACTTTAAGGAACATTTAAACCGCTTAACCATACGGGATGGCTCCGATGAAGTCCATAAGGACTCCAGCATCTACCAAAGTTGACCACAGCTAAAATCTTCACGCTATGTGGGTAGGCTAATCTTTTGAAAGTATCCTGAGTGTCAATTTCTACTCAGAACGCAAAAGACACTAGAACATCTAAGTTTTTGATGTTCGTTGTGGAGATTTATAACACTATTTTTAAGTTAGGCGTCTTGTGATCTAATTTTATGGTGGAGGTTGTACTGGTGATTAAATAACTGTATTTAGCGCTGATATAATTTGTAGTTAAGCTTATTTAAGAGCTCGTTCACCGTGGTGAACAGATTGAGTAGGCGGAATGAGTTTATGCTGGTTCCGCTTGATAAGATCGAATCGAATTCTTATGCTGCTAGAGTGGATCAAAATGTTGAAGTCAATAATCTTGCTGAATCTATGGCTAAGCATGGGCAGCTCGCTGATGTACTTGTTAGGATTCATCCAGCGTGTGGAGATAGGTTTCAGCTGATTTATGGGCATAGGAGGGTTGCTGCGGCTAGGCTTCTCGGTTGGCAGAATATTAGGGCTAGGGTTGTTAACGCTTCAGAGGAAGAGATGCTTATAATGGCGCTCATAGAGAACATCGAGAGAAAAGACTTCACGGCGTATGAGAAGGCGAAAATCTTCCTAAGGTTAAATAAAGAATTCAAACGAAGCTACGAGGAGATCGCTGGGCTTATAGGGAGAAGTAAAGCTTATGTAGCGCAGCATATCGCTATGCTTGAACTATTCACAGAGGAGCAGATGAAGAACCCTGAGGTTTTACGTTTACTTCAATCACTAACTGAAAGACAGGCTAGAATACTTCTCAGAATCAAGGATCCGGATGAAAGGCTCGCTATGGCTAGGATAGTGGTAAATGAAAACCTCTGCGTAAAAGAGACTGAGAAGCTTGTTGGTAGGCCAAGGGAGAATGCAGATGTAGCAAGAGATAAGCGTAAGTCTATAGAATCTATTTCAGATGTAGAGAAGATCAAGAAGAAGGTTCTAGAGCTCTTTGAATGGGGGGAGCGCAAGAACTTTCAACCATTGATAACCTTAAGGCTTGAGAAGGAGTTTACAGCCTTCGATGATTTCCCACCATACACTAGGCTTGAATATAGAGACGCTCTTGTCCAAAATTTCCATCTCATCGAATCTTGGAAGGGTGAATTTAAGCTCCGCTGCGAGGACCTGAGGGTTAGAGTCTTTGGAGAGACAGGTCTAGCTACATTCTACATCCACTACGATGTGGTCTATAACGGAAGGCCGTTTAGATCTACTTCAAGAGTGACCTTCGTCTTTCTAAAGCGTGGTGATAACTGGTATATCATACACGAGCACTGGTCTCCACTAAGGGCATCAGATTCCACAGAGATTATCGATAAAGCTAAGAAGGGTTAACTTCTACATTCAGCGTCAAGGGCTGTGAGCGCGTAGTCGATGGCGTCTACAGCTCTATTGATCTCCTCTTGTGTGACTGTTAAGGCAGGCCCTATTCTTAGACAGTTTGGTGTGAAGCCTCCTACGAGAACGCCTTTTTCAAGTGCTTTGGTTTGAACTATGTTGACAGCCCATTTGCTGACATCGCCTGTGCCTTTTGTGAAGCGGTCTTCAGTGAAGAAGGGCTCCCTCTTCTTTTTATTTTTGACCAGCTCTATTCCCCAGAATAGGCCTAGGCCTGAAACTTGCCCCACGCATTCGTGCTTAGGCTCTAATTCGTTGAGTCTTCTTCCAAGATATTCGCCCATCTTAGCGGCTCTAGCGGGCAGGTCCTCTTCCATCATCAGCTTGATATTTTCGCAGACAGCAGCCATGACTACTGGGTGAGATGAGAAGGTAGGAGAGTGCCACCACCTATAATCCTCAAGGAACTTAGCGATTTCTTTGCTTACAACTACACCGGCAGCAGGCAGCTGTGAGCTCACAATACCCTTAGCCATAGTCATAATGTCTGGTGTCACACCGTAATGCTGGTAGCAGAACCAGCTTCCAGTTCTACCAAACCCTGTCATAACTTCGTCATCTATCAAGATGATGCCGTGTTTTCTAGTTAGATCTCGGAGACCCTTAACCCACTCTGGTGGCGAAATTACTAGCCCTCCTCCGCTTATAATCTCAGTGATAACCGCCGCAACGTTTTGAGGGCCAAGGTTCTGAATCATATACTCCATATCCTTCAAGCAGGCCACGTATCCTCCTGACTGGCATTCGCGGGGTGAATCGTAACCATAGGGGCATCTGTAGCAGAAGGGTGCTCTTGCTACAAAGAAGCCTTGCGCCGGGAAGCCTTGAACCTCTTTGTATTCACCTCGAGCGTTTGCTATGGTGTTGCGCCACCATCTGAAGGTTGAGCAAGAACCTGCTCCTAGTGTCCAGCCGTGGTAAGAGAATTCTCTGCTTATAATGAAGGGTCTTCCAGTGTAGAGCTTCGCTATTATTAAAGCTTCTTCATTCGCTTCGCTGCCTGAGCTGGCGAATCTTACTTTACCAGCCCAGCCGTCTTTACCTAGTATATCTTCCACGATCAGCTTTGCAGCTAGCGATTTATACGGTGTCTGCATCATCTCCCATACGTATCCATATTTGTCGAGCGCCGTCTTTATCGCTTCAATTACCTTGGGCTGCCTCTGGCCAGCATTTACTGAAATTAACCCAGAGAGGAAGTCGAGGATCTTTGAGCCATCAGGCGTGATTATGTAGCTTCCCTCTACCTTCTCCACTGGAATAGGCGTCCATTCCTCTGCAGACTGTTTTATCCTCAGATAATACTTCTTATCCCACTCTATCACTTTATCCCAATCTACACTCAAACCAACCTACACCAAGCATCTTTCTATAAGAATGCAGTTCGATTTAAAGGTTGAAAGTTAAAGAGCGGTTATCGATTTATAATATTGAGGTCCCAAGGATATTTAGTCAGAACTTCGCAACCGTCCTCAGTAACCAAAACAATGTTCTCAAGCCGCGCTGCACCTAGACCTACCTGCATTATAAGCGGTTCAACCGCTATAACCATGCCAGCTTCCAGAGGCTTCTTATTACCTTGCTGTATAAAAGCAGCTTCAGTAGTTTCATGGCAGACCAATCCTATAGAGTGACCCACGTAGCAGGTGTTCTCTTGAACACTATGCTCCATGAAGAGCTTCTGAGAGGGGTCTATTCTGGGCCAACCAGACTTTAAGAAGACGCGTTCAGATATCTTATAGAGCTCGTCTCCAGTAACCCCAGGCTTTATGGCTTCGATGACCCTTTTGTTCATCTCGAAGGTTATCTTAAAGACCTTTGTTAGCCAACGAGGAGGTTCTCCTATTATAGCGGTTCTCGTTATATCTGATATGTACCCCCGGTAGTTTGCGCCTAGATCAAGACATACAGGTTCACCTCTTCTTATGCGGTACTCAGTAGCCTTCTCTTCAGCGTAGGTTATCTGCTGCCCAGCTTTTATGAGTAGAGGGTGACCCCAGTGGTCCCAAGCACCAGCCTTCAGCATAGCCCTATATACTTCTCCAGCAACCTCGGCCTCGGTCACAGCTGGGGCGAGCGCCCTCATCCCCGCATCCATCCCTATGTCTGCTATTTCACAGGATCTTCTGAGCAGCCGAATCTCTAGAGGGGTTTTGATGGATCTGATGCGCCAAAGGAGCCTTGAGGCGTAAACGAACTTCGCTTTAGGTAGAAACCTCTTGAACTTGTTGTATGCTGCTAGGTTAAGGTCATCCTCCTCCAAACCTATAGTCTTACTCTCCAAACCTAATTCAGCTACAGCTTCTTTGATCACAGCCTCAGCTGACTTACCGTTATGTGGCCTTATACTCTCCAAGTTGAAGTATGGGAGCATAGAGAGGGCGCCAAGGTAGTTATATGAAACCATTGTTATTACCGGGTCTCTTTCATCCCTTGTTATGAGAGCGTATTGTTCGCTTCCTGGCCTATCGTACCAACCTGGATAGTAGCCTGTGAGGTAGAAGATGCTATGGTAGTTTGAAAGTATTGCCGCATCTATTTCAGCCCCCTCTAATGCCTTCCTATATTTTCTAATGCGTTCCCTTACTTCTGCCTCCTGCTCTTTAACGTTAAAGCCTATAGTGAGGTTGGGGTAGCCTCCGCTGCTTGCCATAACCTTCCTTACATCTTGTATTATAAGATCTGGGTCTTTAATTCCCCATTTCTGCCACTCTTTCAAGCCGAATTTAAGTTGGCGAAGATAGATTAAAAAGTTACCTAGAATCTTAATATATTCTGTGCTGTGATGGAGTGGATAATATGGGTGAGTTAAGGATCTTCTTTACAACTGATCTGCACGGCTCTGATAAATGCTTTAGGAAGTTCGTTTCAGCCTCACACTTCTATAAAGCGTCTGTCGTAATAATTGGTGGGGACATCACAGGTAAGATGGTGGTTCCTATAGTTGAAAAGGGTGGGGTGTATATATCGAGATACCAAGGGGTTGAAAGAGTAATGAAGAATGAAAAAGAAGTAGCTGAATTTGAAAGCATCGTAAGAGATGGTGGAGGCTACCCCTACCGAACTAACGAAGAAGAGTTGCGGAGGATCTCATTTGATGAAGCATACAAAGATCAGCTCTTTAAGAAACTGATACTTCAAAGAGTTGAAGAGTGGATTGCATTAGCTGAAGAGCGCCTTAGGGGTAAAGGTGTTGAATGCTTTATCCTCCCTGGGAATGATGATGTGTTTGATGTAGATCAGGCTTTTGCTAAGGCTAGTGTCGTAGAGAACCCTGAGGGTAAGGTTATAGATCTGCCGATGGGCTACCAGCTGCTTTCATCTGGTTTCAGCAACTTAACACCTTGGCGCTGCCCAAGGGATCTGACAGAGGGGGAGCTTCTTGTTAAGCTGGATGGCATAGCGTCTGAAGTGGGGGACTTCAAGAGATGCATATTCAATTTACACTGCCCACCTTATGGCACGGTTTTAGACGAGGCTCCTAAGCTTGACAAAGATCTGAAGCCAGTCTTGGGTCTGGGTGGAACCCCTATAATGGTTCACGTTGGTAGCACATCGGTTCGCTCACTTATAGAGAAGAATACACCTCTACTCAGCCTACACGGGCATATACATGAGTCAAGAGGCGCTGTAAGATTGGGTAAGACATTGTCCATAAACCCTGGAAGTGAATACAGTGAAGGTGTACTCAGAGGAGCTATCATAAACTTGAAGGATGATGATGTAAAAGGTTATCTACTTACCTCAGGCTAGCGCACAAGATCTTCGACTTCATTATACCATTTCACGCTAGGTCCGATCTTAGCTCTAATCTTCCATTTAGCTGATTTGGGCTTTGATTCTATGGCTGCTGAAATAAGGTCTATGCGCTCTTTAACGACCTTTATCTCATCTTCTTTTAACCTATCAGAATATTTTTGCGTAAACTCCTTCACCTTATTTAAGTTGATAGCTGTAGTATAGTAGAAACCCCAGTCCCAAGACATTCTATCAGCGATGTACTTGATGTTTATACCCTGTTCATCTTCAGTTAATTTAACGCATTTTAAAAGGACGATTAAATCTTTGATGTCTTTTTCAGATATCTTTACTATCTGAATTTTTTCGAGAAATAAGTCTGCTGGTGTTATAGTTTTAGAGCGCAGCTCAAGCCTACCAGTAAAGTCTATCTCGTGGCACATCTTCAGCTTATCAAAGAAGACATCGAGCTTGATGCCTAAATCTTTATGCGTGTAGAAGTTTCTTTGCACCTCATGAAAGGCTACTATTCTCCGGTCTTGAAAGTAGCCTAACCTGTTCAACAACGACTCAAGCTTCCCACTAATCTTCCAATACGCCATCAGATCAATGTCTGATAGCTGGCGCCCCAGCCTAGCATACATCTCTGCAGAATCACTACAGGTGAGCCTGATTGCAACAGCACCCATAAGCCTGGCTGGGAGACCGGCTTGCTCTACAGCCTCAATTACCTTCTCTGATTCCCTCAGAAGCTGCTCATCTGTAAACATAACCTAACCTTTAGAGCGGCAATTTTTATTTTTTTCTCACATTAAATTTAACTTTGGCCGATAAAATGTTGATCAAACAAAGATAGAGTTAAATTTAAGTGTGCTATTTAACATTCCCGAAACACATTGGGTAAAGAAACTCATACTGTCTTCATCCGAACATCTTCAGGGATGGTCCGTGAGCTCTCTCCGCTTGTGGCTTTAATCATATGTATAAGCGGTGTAGCAGTAGGTATACCAGCTAACTTCGCAGTAACTTGGACAGCAGGCATATACCCTGGTGCAGACTTTATAGGTTCTATAACTATCGCCCTAATCCCTTCAGTCTTCTTTGGGTTGCTCTACGTGCTCTTCACAATATCTATGCCAAGGTCTGGAGGAGACTACGTCTACGCAAGCAGAACATTACATCCGGTAGCAGGCTTCACTATGAACTTCATGTTTACTGTATGGACCATGTTCTTCATGGCGTTGAACGCTTCAGTCTTCATAGATCAGATGCTTGCGCCTGTATTAGCGAGCTACGGTTTAGCAGCTGGAAATACTGCTCTAATAGAGTCAGCGGCGCTATTAGCAACTGATTTGAACATGAGGTTCTTGGGCGCACTTATAAGCATAATCATAGTGTTCATTGTGATACTCTTCGGAGCAAAGTATACTGGTAGATGGCTTCTGGTGCTCTTCTTCATAGGGTTAGCTGGCATAATAGCTAATATAATCATCTACCTTGCGCCAAGCAGACCTTTCCCTGATGCGTACCTTATGGCGTTCGGCGAAAGTATGGAGGATACAATAGCTCGCGCTGAAGCTGCTGGCTGGTCTTATATACCGAGCACAGTTGAGTTAACATTAACAGCCTTACCATTCGCATTCGTCTGGTATATGGGCTTTCAATACTCAGCATACGTAGCTGGCGAGGTAAAGGAGGTAAGGAAGAGCATGTGGATCTCCATCTTAGGTGCATTATTCTTCGGCTGGGTAATGTATTCGATAATAGGTGCGCTCTTCCTCAGAGCCTCGCCTGAAAAGTTCACTCAAGCGATTTCATTCCTCTTCTTCGCATCACCAGAGCAATACACACTACCAACCGTACCCGGAGCCTACCTGTTCGCTGGCGCGATATCGCCTACACCGATTCTTAACTTCATAATTCTGATAGCGCAGGTCTGCTGGAGCTTCGCCTTCATGACTGTGCTGCTTATGGTCATTGTTAGAAACATATTCGCTTGGGCCTTTGACAGAATAGTCCCAACCAGGTTGGCTGACGTGAACAGAAGGTTCAGCAGCCCAATCAAAGCATCGATAGTAGCATTTATAGTGGTGTTAATATTCCTCTACCTTTACATCTACACCGAGGTCTTCATGCTAACTGTAAACTACGTTATGGCTATTGCGCTAGCGCTTATAGTGCCTAGTGTAGCAGGTATAGTCTTTCCATACAGGAAGAAGGAAGTCTATCAGAAGTCTCCAGCCTCAGCATACAAAGTTGGAGCTGTGCCCTTAATATCTATAGCAGGTGTCATCTCCCTCATCTTCTTCATATACTTAGTCTACGCAGCCTATACTACACCAGGCGTATTTGGGCCAGTAGGTCTACCAGCGCTTTCACTAATACTGTTCACGATAGTCTTCCCCATACTACTCTACTACGCATCTAAAGCCTATCACCAGAAGAAGGAAGGCATCGACATCAGCCTTGCCTTTACAGAGATACCTCCAGGTTAAAAAGGGGGCGTGAGCATAAGCACTCATGCCCCTCACAATGTTTTTACCTTCTCTTATCGGCCCAGCTAAGCGAACATACTCTAGCTACTTACATCTTCTACTAAAACTCGACGCCACCAAAATAATGTTAAGTTCACAGCTGGTGTTCTCTACACCATAATTCCAACGGAGTCTCTTAAGCTACTCTTTAAGCTGGTAATTCCCGCAACGAAAACATCTTTTTACTTCAGTTCACGGAGGCGAATATGGCTAAATTATTTTTCCTCATAATCTTTTAATGTCGCATATTATTTACTTCTGACAAAAATTAGGTGAACTACGATTGGCTGAAGCGGTGTTAAAGAGGTATGCTGAGTACTCCACGCCAACTGTATTAGAGGAGATTCGTGTGTTAGTTGATGAGTTAAAGGGCTTAAGGATTCAGGAGATTAATTCAACGAGGAAAGGTGGGGGTTGTGCTGAGATGTTAACTTCACTAGTCGCTTTCTTAAAGGAAATTGGGTTCAATGTACGTTGGGATGTTATAGAAGCTGAGCCCGAGTTCTTTAGAGTGACTAAGACACTACACAACTTCCTACAGGGAAAAGGGGGGTTTTCATCATCGATGATCAATATCTATTGGGAGACGCTAAAAAGAAATGCGAATGTCTTGAGTGATGGAAACGATGTCATTGTCATCCATGACCCTCAGCCCGCAGGTTTGATAGAATTTTTAGAGGAAGAGAGGAGAAGAAGGGTTAAGATGTTGTGGAGGTGTCATGTCCATTTAGAAACAGTGCCGCTTGCAAAGATGAAGGAGGTCGAATGTTTCTTAAGAGGGTTGATAGAGAAGTATGATGCAGCGGTCTTCTCCACCTTCCACTTTCTACCGCTCTGGGACGTCGTGAGCTTTGTTATTCCACCCTTCATAGATCCGCTTTCAGATAAGAATGTGGAGTTAAGTCAAGAAGAAGTTAACAAGATTCTGAGCAGATACGGTCTAGACCTTAAGAAACCTTTAATTACACAAGTATCCAGATTCGACTACTTCAAAGATCCCTTAGGTGTGATCGATGCATTCAAGAAGGTTCGAGAGAAGATATCTTGTCAACTACTTCTAGTAGGAGGGGGAGCAAGTGATGACCCTGAGTATCAGGCGGTATTAGCAGACGTAAGAAGGGCGGCGCAAAATCAACCCGACATACATATATTAGATCTACCCGCAGACAGCCACAGAGAAATAAACGCATTCCAAAGAGCATCTAATATTATTGTACAAAAGTCGATTAAAGAAGGGTTTGGACTTACAGTTACTGAAGGATTGTGGAAGTCTAAGCCGGTTGTAGCAGGAAGAGTTGGAGGGATATTACTACAGATCAGAGATGTGTGGAACGGTTTCCTAGTATCTACTGTTGACGAAGCTGCTGAACGAATCTACTATCTTCTAAAAAATCCAAAGGTAGCAGAGGAGATGGGAAAGAGGGGGAGAGAGTTCGTAAAGGAGCATTACCTATTGCCAAGGGGTGTAAGGTGCCACCTCGCAGCGCTACATCAACTTATCAACGGGCATATAACTTCGAAGCGCACCATTATTTCATACCATCCTTGGATCCCACTAAGCTAAACGGAAGTTAATCATCTACCCACCCCTCCTTTTGGTAGAGGAGTGGAGATTTACGCGTCATAAGAGCTAAAATGGTTACTCGGCAGACGATAGAAGCTCCGCTTCTTTAAGTTGTGAAACTATCTGTTCAATTGGTTCTCTTACTTCGCTCGGGTCACGCCCAATTACAGTAGCTACCTCCTGCACAACTTCTTCTGTTGTGTTGCCTTTGAAGGAGCTCCATATAGCGATTACTGAATCGCTTACTAGGTATGCGTTGCCTTTATCGTTGACGAGTAGTTTCTCTCCCTGTGGGGTTTCACCTATCTGTCCTCTTTTAAACAGCTTTTCTACAGCCATGGTTAAAGTGGCTTTTTTTGCAATATATATTACTTACGCTTATTGAATTCATTTTAATATTAGGTTGGTGTCTATAATGTTGAGTCTTAGGCC
Organism: uncultured Nitrososphaerales archaeon; assembly: GCA_938029515.1. Classification (GTDB taxonomy): domain Archaea; phylum Thermoproteota; class Nitrososphaeria; order Nitrososphaerales; family JAAOZN01; genus JAAOZN01. Next base: position 54 of record CALJAQ010000100.1, on the reverse strand, counting down.
TATCTTCTTTCTGAATCTCTGACCTGTTTGTGTGAGGTTTAGTGGGCTTCAGTG
>CALJAQ010000099.1 GCA_938029515.1 uncultured Nitrososphaerales archaeon | reverse complement strand
TAATCTCGCAAACAATAACCTTACCCGCTACGCTGTCTTTAAGGAGTTGAAGGTAGAGTAGCCCCATAGGGCCTGCGCCTACTATAACTACAGTATCCCCTGGCTTTATGCAAGCCCTCCTTACAGCATTAACCACACAAGATATCGGTCCAGCCATTATACCTGCTTCAAACGGCATATCTTCTGGGATCTTGTAGAGTGTTTTTGCTGGTGAAACATTATACTTTGCGTACCCTCCGTCAAGATGTTCACCTAGGGTCTTGATGTTCTGGCATAAGTTCTCTCTTCCAGTTTTGCAATAGTAGCATTCACCGCATTTAATATCGACGTCAACGGTCACACGGTCCCCAGGCTTAACACTCTTCACCTTCTCCCCCACTTTTACGACGGTACCTGCGTACTCGTGCCCCAGTATTACCCCAGGCACTACTGGATGTTCTCCTGCTATTATCTTCGGGTCTGTTCCGCAGATGCCGCAGCCATATACTTCAAGTAGGACGTCATCTGGGTTTCTGATTTCAGGTATGGGTCTATCTTCCACTGTAAGGTTGTTTACACCTCTAAATACTGCCGCCTTCATATTCTCCAATCTAATCTACCCTATTCTTACCTTAACCCCTTATTTAACCGCTAATCTTTCTTCACACCTATCATGAGGTAGGCTACTTTTTCTCTTGTGGCGCTCTGCCTATCTAAGATGCCTAGAATTCTGCCTTCATATATTACTGCTATTGTATTGCTGCAGCTGAATATTTCATCTAAGTCGTTGGAGATGAGTAGCACAGCAGCTCCTTTAGAAGCTTTTTCTATCAGCTTCTCTCTGATGTAGGCTGTGGTCTTTGCGTCAACTCCGTGAGTTGGTTGATTAGCGATTATAAGCGATGATTCGCCGCTTATCTCCCTAGCTACAAGCAGCTTCTGCTGTGTGCCGCCTGATAATGTTTGGGTTAATGAGTTCGGCTTGGCTGCGGCTAACTCGTATTCTCTGATAAGCATTAGCCCGTTTTCTGCGACCTTTTTCCAGTCGATAAGTAAGCCGCGCTTTACACCATTTTTTCTAAAGTCTTTTAACACTATATTCTCAGTTAAAGTAAAGTCTTGGATTAACCCCTCACTTACTCTGTCATCAGTTATATAAGTGCCCCCCTTTAAGTGTAGGTCTGCTGGGCTGAGGTTTGTGGCATCCTCCCCTTTAAAGTATATTTTCCCAGATTTTATGTTTCTTATTCTAGCCAAAGCCTCGGCGAGCTCCTTCTGCCCATTTCCGTCTATGCCTGCTAGCCCAAAGATCTCCCCCTCCCTTATTGAGAAGCTGACCCCCTTGACAGCATCGACCCCCCTGTCGCTTTCAACAACGAGGTTCTCTACCCTTAGGACTTCTTTGCCTAGTTCCTTCGGGACTTCTGCAGCGAGTGCTGGTTCAGCCTCAACGCCGAACATCATCCTTATGATATCTAATGTTGATGTAATCTCGCTCCTGCTTAACGTCCCTATCTTCATACCTGTTCTGAGCACAGTTATTCTGTCACAGATCTCCAAAGCTTCGTTGAGCTTATGTGTGATAAAAATAATCGATTTGCCTTGGGATGCGAGCTGCTTTAGCACGTTGAATAAACCAGCTATCTCTACAGGTGCTAAGACCGATGTCGGCTCGTCTAATATGATCACTTTAGCCCCTCGTAGTAGAACCTTCAGAATCTCTACACGTTGCCGCTCACCTAAGGATAGGTCTGCTACTTTGCTCCAAGGGTCTACTGTGAAGCCGAGCTGCTTCGCCTGCTCTTCTATTAAGTTGGCTGCTGCCTTTAGGCTTAGCTTCCGCCCTACCACATCCGTACCAAGCACAATATTTTCGACTACTTTGAATTCTGGTACTAGTGTGAAGTGTTGGTAAACCATACCTATACCGAGTTTAAGCGCATCTTTGGGTGAATGCATCTTAACAAGCCTCCCCTCAACATATATCTCTCCCTCATCTGGTTTATAGAATCCTGATAGTATGTTCATGAGGGTGGTCTTACCTGCGCCGTTTTCGCCTAGGATCCCATGTATCTCACCCTTCTTTATGTCTAAGTCGATGTTTCTGTTCGCTATTACACCAGGGAAGCTCTTCGTTATATTTACCATCTGCACCGCATAACCCTCATTCATCTCATCTCCCTCCTATATGGTCTTGCGAAGGCTGGTGGGAAGCGGGCGCGGCGAGCGAGCACGACGAGCCCGATTATAGTTACTATATAGGGTAGCATAAGAATTATTTCGGCTGGTACGGTGCGTAGGTAGCCTAAAGCTTGTATAGCACCTGCAAACGCTTCTGCACCACCATAGAGAAGCGCCCCAGCCAAGATCTTCAGAGGGTTCCATCTTGCGAACATCACTATCGCTACAGCCACGAACCCTCGACCTTGAATCATGTTGTCTTGAAAGAGTGAGACCTGGTAGAGTGATAGGTATGCTCCACCTACTCCTGCTAGCATCCCCCCTATAAGCATAACGATGTAGCGGTAGAGGAAGACGTTGACTCCTGCCGTGTCTGCGACCATAGGGTTCTCTCCAAGTGTTCTGATCTTTAGTCCAAAGCGGGTTCTGTAGAGGATGTAGTAGAAGATAGGAACCAAAGCGACGCTCACATAGACCACGAATGGTTGGTTAAAGAACACCCTACCTATGATAGGTATATCTGCGAGCTGAGGGACCGTTACAACCCACTCCTTAACAGGAAGCTTAGGTAGTGTAGTTCCATATAGCAGCCTAAAGTATAGGCTTGTAAAACCTATTGCCGATAAAGAGAACGCTATACCCACAACGATCTGATCTGATTTAAGAGTCACATATAGTGCAGCTAAGATCAACCCTAATAGTAGACCAGTAGCTAAGCCTACCGCTAACCCCATAAGGCTTGAGTTGGTAGCTACCGCTCCTAGGAAGCTTGTGAAGGCTGAGAAGAGCATTACCCCCTCTATGCCGAGGTTAAGTATCCCAGCGTTCTCCACATAACATTCACCTAAAGCAGCGAGTAAGATCGGAGTAGCCACCCTAAGCATGCTGGCGAAGATGAATGTTATGAACATAGTCAATAAAGGGTCTATCATATAAATCACACCGTCTTAACCTTCTTTAACCTAACATATTTGATAGATTCAGATGCAGCAAACAATATGAGCATCAATCCGAAGATCACATCCACAAAGAATACAGGTAGACCAACTATTCTATGCATCAGATCACCTCCTATCAGCAAGGAGGCGAAGAAGAATGAGAGCGGTATGAGCGCTAAAGCGTTTAACCTAGCTAAGAAGACCAATGGTACCGCTTGAAACCCATACCAAGGCACCCAATCTGGGTCGAGGAAGCGCATAGTGCCAGAGAGCTGAACCCCACCAGCTAATCCACACATCGCACCGCTAATAAGCAAGGAGTAGAAGATTAGCAAAGGTATTCGAAGCCCAGCGTATCTAGCAGCATTCAAATTACTCCCTATAACCCTGAACTGGAAGCCTAATGTA
>CALJAQ010000098.1 GCA_938029515.1 uncultured Nitrososphaerales archaeon | reverse complement strand
TATTGAGGGGGTTAATTAAAAATTCATGCTAACTTAATATAAATTAGAACCAATAGATTGTAAAAATGTAATTCACGCAGATCCTTTTATTAAATTAAAGCGGTTAAGAGAGCTATCTAAACAAAGAAAGAATATATTATGGCACAGGTAGGAAGTGATGCTCTTACTCAAGGCGACTTACCATCACTTTTAAGTAAAAATCACACTACCATCAAGAGGTACGAGTGAGGCCTTTAATCTTTAAGGGTTAAGCTTAGCTACACCTAAGAAGATTTTACCGAAGTCCTTTGCTTCAAGTAGCTGGGCGGATGGGCCTTCGTAAACACATTTACCTGAGCCCAGCACGTATGTGTAGTCAGATATCTGCAGCGCCTTTCTTACATTCTGCTCAACCATGAGGATAGGCACACCTTGCTCACAGATAGATTTGATCTTCTGATGCAGCAGCGCAACGGCTTTTGGAGCTAGGTTTGCTGTAGGCTCATCTAATATGAGAAGAGTAGGTCTGTTTATCATCGCTCTTGCTACCGCGAGCATCTGCCTTTCTCCACCGCTGAGTGTGGCTGCTTTGGTCTTTGCGTATGGTTTAATTTCACTGAACATTTCAAAGATCTCCTTCACATCTCTCCTAATACCCTCTTTATCCTTTCTTAGGTATGCACCCATTTCAAGGTTCTCCTCTACTGTTAGATTTGTGAAGACGTTGTTTACTTGAGGTACATACCCTATCCCTTTTGCTACGATCTTGAAGGTTGGTAATCCTGTTATATCTTCATCTTGGTAGATGACCTTGCCCCCGAAGGTCTTAACCTCACCTATGATCGTCTTAACCAAGGTTGATTTACCAGAGCCGTTGGGTCCGATTACGGTTACAATACTCTTTTCTGGAACCTTTATTGAAACACCTTGGACTATCGTTATCTTACCGTAGCCTGAGTGAAGATCTTCAGTTCTAAGTGTGATTGAAACCAACTCTAATACTCACCCAGGTAGACGTCGATGACCTTAGGGTCTTCAACAAGCTCCTTACCCTTTCCTTCAGCGATGACCTGACCCTTAAACATGACGATAACCCTATCTGTATAGTTAAAGAGGGTCTCTATCCTATGCTCGATTATAAAGAAGGTTAACCCAAGACTTTGCCTTAACTCAACGATCTTCTCGAATATCTTATCGACAACTAGTGGGCTTACACCAGCGGCAGGCTCATCTAGAAGAAGCATCTTCGGATCTGCCATCAACGCTCTCCCCATCTCGAGAAGCTTCATCTGCCCACCAGATAAGTTACCGGCTAGGTTCTTACGCTGATGGTATAGGTCGAGCATCTCAAGAATTGCAAGAGCCTTTTTAATAAGCCCTTCTTCCTGCCGCTTCCAAGCCCAGCTTTGAAAGAAGGTGACTGTAAGCCTTTCTCCAACCAAGCCTCTTGCTGCAATGAGCATGTTATCTAACACGGTCATCTTTTGAAAGAGTCTAGGTACTTGGAAGGTTCTTACAAGCCCAGCTTTGTAGATCAGGTGGCAAGGTAGCCCGTCTATTCTTTTACCGTCGAAGTATGTTTTGCCTGAATCTGCTTTAAGAGCGCCAGATATAACGTTAAAAAGTGTAGTTTTGCCGCTTCCATTTGGGCCTATGAGCCCTGTGATAGACCCTTCATCTACTTTTATGCTCACGTTGTTAACGGCTAGCAGACCTCCGAACGACTTTGTTAGATTGTCGGTTTTGAGAATATGCGCCATATCAAACCCCTTTGTAGTCGCGAACCTTATTCTCTTTTAGCAACCCCTGCGGCCTGAGGAAGACAAAGATCAGGATCAGAAGCCCAGTAAGTATGAACATAAGATTGTTCGGGTCAATAGGAAGCAGGAGATAGTCCTTAGCAATCCTCGCAGCCCTCTCGAAGCCGATATATAAGAAAGCACCTAAGAAAGCACCTTCTATATTTGCAAAGCCACCTAACATAACCATCATCCACACAGTGAAGGACACAAAGGGCATAAACTGGTCAGGGGTTATTGATGTGACGTACTGCCCCATGAACGCTCCTGCTATACCAGCCATAGCTGAGGAGATCGCGAATATTGAAGCCTTATATCTGAAGGTGTTCTTACCGAGGCTGGCAGTGGCTAACTCATCCTCTCTTATGCCTCGAATAACCCTCCCAAAAGGTGAGTGGATAAGCCTATAGGCTACTAAATAGCAGACAGCAGCGATTACAGTGATAGAAGCTAACTGAACAAGTAGCGTAGTAGTATAATCTAATCCAGCAGGGGTTATGGAAGGTATTCCTCTTATACCCAGTGGGCCGCCTAGCCAGTATTCGTTCTTTAGAATTATTCTTATGATTTCTCCGAAGACAAGTGTTAGTATTCCTAGGTAGTCTTCTCTAAGCCTAAGCGCTGGGAGCGAAATCAGGAGCCCAGCTAAGCTAGACACTACTACACCTGCTGCAAAACCTATGTAGAAAGGTTGGCCTAGCGTGGTTATGATGGCTGATGTGTATGCACCTATCATGTAGAAGGCTACTTTACCGAAGTTCCAGAGCCCAGTGAACCCATATTCTAGGTTGAGGCTGATTGAGAGTACGCCAAAAATACCCACGTAGATGAACATATCTAGGATGAAGTTTTCGATATTAACCAACTGCTCGCCACCTCTTCCTTATAGACCTAAAGGTTATACCAGCGATTCCTTGCGGGGCAAATATGAGTGCGCATACAAGCACAAAGAAGCCGAGCAGAAACCTATATTCTGTGGAGAGGCCTAAGGCAACAAGCACTATGACACCTAAGTTCTCAACGAAGCCAAGAATATATCCAGCTAATATAGTGCCGTAGATCGAGCCGACTCCTCCAAAGATCACCGATGCAAACGACATAATTAATACATTCCAACCTAAAACAGGTGTTATCCTCGTATCACTAGCCTTCATAACCCCTCCTAAGCCTGCAAGAGCAGAGCCGAGAAACCAGACAAGCATAATAATCATCTTCGTATCTATACCAGAGGCCTGAGCCAAAGAGGGGTTGTTAGAAGTCGCCCTCATAGCCCTACCTATCTTCGTTTCCGTGAGAAGAAGGTGAAAAATAGCCACAACAGCAACAGCCAAGAAGATAAAGGAGAGCCAGAGAAGAGTAACCCTAAGGGGGCCTACATCAAAGCCTGGGTAGTAGGCTGAAAAATAGAGATCCTTCCTACCCCAGACTTCCTGCATAGCGTACCTTAACACAATCCCATAACCTATAGATGCAACAGTAAGGTGCAGTATAGAAGCACCTTTCTTGATGAGAGGCCCAAATAAAAAAAGGTGGGTTGCAACGCCCAGGATGCCTGTTACAACGAAGGCGGCAGCAGCCCCAGATGGGAAACCGAGTTTCCATATGTCTGCAACGGTGTAGGCGAAGTAAGCGCCGAAGGTTATGAACTCAGCGTGAGCCACGTTTGGAAACTTTAGGATTCCGTAGGTGAGTGTAAGCCCGATTGCCGCGAGCACATATAGGCTTCCTGTGAGCAGGCTGTTGAAGAGGATCTGTGCGATGTTTAGGCTCACTATGTCTGCCACCGCCTCCGCCCCCTTGGCGCGTTGCTTTAGGTTTATGCTACTTCCACACTACGCCCGCGCCTAGGCTCCAGCTACCGTAGTTGAAGTTGTATACTGGTTTGCCGTCCTTCAGCTCGACACGCCATATGAGGTAGTCTTGTGAAAGTAAGTCGCCTGTGGCTGGATCTAAAGCCTTCATCCCTGTTGCGCCGATGTAGTACTGCCCAGTTAACGCTAGTGCATTTTTAATCTTAGCACCTTCATATACACCAGCATGAGCTACAGCTAGGATAGCTACCATGGTTGCGTCGTAGGTGTAGTCTGCGAATAGGCTAGGCTCAGCGCCATAAAGCTGCTGGTGCATCTTGTAGAAGATCTGATAACTGTATGTATTTGGATCGTAGGTCGGTCTTGTGCCGAATAACCCTGTTTTAACCATGTAGTCGGCAGCCCTTGGGTCCTCGAAGAACGCTTCATCAGCCATGCCCTCTCCACCCATAGTAGGAATCTTCTCTAAACCTAGGTCGAGTGCTTGTCTGAAGACGATCTTACCGCTTTCAACCCAGAGTGCGTAGAAGATCACATCTGGGTTCGCTGCCTTAACCTGCTCTAACTCAGTCCTATAGTCGCCTTTGGTAGGATCATACCTTATGGCTAGAACGTGTCTCTCTTTTATGCCTGGTTGCGCTAGTATCATCTGCTCCATTCCTATACCGTAGTCGTTGCTTACAACGAATGTGACGATTCTCTTAAAGTCCTTCTGCTTCATTATGTCTGCAATAGCCCTAGCTTGAATACTGTCGCTTCCAACAACTCTCCAGAAGTAGGTGTCACCGTACTGCTTCGCCAAGTTACTTAATGCGGCTGCGGTTGCTGACATACTTATAGCTGGAACCTTGCGGTCATTAAGATACTTCGCTATAGTAGCTACTTCCACGCTCGTAGCAGGTCCTACGATGACCTGCACACCCTGAACCTCGATAAGCTTCTTGACAGCATCTAACGCCTTGTCTGGGACAGCGGCTGTGTCTTCCGCAACGATCTGGACAGGTCTACCACCTATCCCACCGCTGTCATTAACGATCTTCGCAGCTATATGCGCACCATAAAGCATTCTTTGGCCGATAGCCCCCAATTCGCCGCTTAACGGTAGAAGTACACCTATCCTAACCTTGTCGGGCAAACCAGCCGCTGCTGTTGCGGTCGCTGTGACGGTGCGTGTAACGGTAGATGTTGCGGTCTGAGTGACTGTTTGAGTTACGGGTTGGGTGACCGTTTGCGTTACTGTTTGTGTTATTGTCGCTTCAGCGCCTACTGTTTTTGTTGAGGTGACGGTTTGGGTTTGCGTTGTTGTTACGGGCGCTACTGTTGCCGCACCTGCAAAGTAGCCTGCTGCTATACCAACGATAAGTAGGACTACCGCTAAGCCTGCGGCCGCTGCTGTGCCAATACCTTTTACGTTAGAACCTCGCTGCATAGTCATTCTTCTCTAGAAGATGGTATTTAAATTATTCGGCATCCATTTATGTTTTCCTTAAATATTAGATGAGTCAACGAGTTAAATTTTCTATAAATAAATTCGAAAAAATTGAGATTATATTATAGTACAGCAGATCTTTTTCTAAGTTGGAGACTGAATGTTTGTTCATGTTTATCTCCTTTTCCTAGACGTTTTATCAAAGATCAATGTGAGATTTAACTAATAAGTTTAGTTTCTGATGTATTTATATAATAGCCGATGTAAATCTTTCTGCCAAGCGTCAAATCTACTTGGTTTTTCAGGGTAGTTCAGGTTGTGGTTTATCAGCCTCTTACTCAACTCCGAAACCTGTTTAAGCCCTTTTGCTAAAGTTGGTTTTCGCAGGATTTTAAGCCACATAACTGGGTTAAAGAGCTGAATTTTGTTGAACTCAGGGTGTTCTCTTCTAGTTATGTGCTGTATGTCTTCTTGTGAGAGAAAGTTCTTCATCCCGTAGTTTATATCTTCATTTGAAAGCGTCTGGAGGTATCTCCTTAAGGCCTCGAAGCTAGCCATCTGATAGCCGTATAGGCGCATATACTCAATGTTGAAGCGCCATAGCCCCTCTTCAGATGTGTCAGATGCCTCAACCGCTTCCGCAGCCAACTTGCCGAGTATCGTGCCGCCGTAGAGTGCAGGTCCTATACCGCCTGCATCTATTGGTCTAGGCATCCAAGCGGCATCTCCTAATATGGCGTATCCATTCGCTACTAGGCAGTCGTTTTGCCTTCTTACAGGCACCTGCCAGCTCCCAGAGGTGTTTCCTTGATCATTTTGGTCTTGGGATAAAGTAGGTTCGTCTAACGCAATATTTCTGCTCACATAGGTGTCTATTAGACTCTGAAGTGTGTCACTTCGATTAAACCTCCTGTTTCTAGCATCTAGCGCCTTCTTCTGTACACCTAACCCGATGTTCACCTTATTCTTACCTTTTGGAAATGTCCAGCAGTAGCCTCCTGGTGCAAGTTCTTGGTCTAGGTGTATTAGGCAGTAGTCTGAGTCAAAGTATGTTTTATCTTCCTTCTTCTGTTTGAATGTGTAGATGTAGCGACCTGTGGCCTCTAGATCGTCGCGATGTATCTCCCGCTCTATCATCGATTTTATGGGGAGATTCGCTCTGAGCCTTGATGCAGCTCCTGTTGCATCGACTACGAGCTTGGAGGTTGCAGTGAACTTGGAGCCGCTATTCGTGTCTCTTCCTATAACGCCCACTACCTGCTTACCATCACTCATTAACCCTGTGATCGCTGTGTTGAAGCGGAACTCTACCCCAAGCTTCTCAGCCTCCATCATCTGCTTCTTTGAAAAGAGCTTTCTGTTGAGCAGGTACCCTTCGCCTTCGAAGAGCACGCTCGTCTCGTGGTCGGGTGAAAGGAGCAGCACACCCTTTACCTTATGCTCTATTTCAGGAGCAGTGTATACTACACCGCTGTTTGAGGAGGCGTACTCTAGGCTTCTCCTACTAACAGCATCGCCGCAGACCCAACCGTTGGGGCTCTTCTTCCCAACTTCACCTCTAGAATTCCTATCAACGACAAGTATACGCAGATTCTGATTAGAGTGCTTAGCGGCGCTGATGGCTGCGGTTAAGCCTGCTACACCCCCGCCTGCGATGATAATATCGTAGTCCCTCTTCATCATTAAGCCTCCTAGTAGAACCCCCTCCTCTACTGTATAAAGAGTTTATTTAATTAGATGGCTATTGTGGGTTGGGGTTGAAGGCTGCGCTTATACTTGCAGGCGGTTTAAGTAGGAGGGTTGGTAGGCCGAAGCAGTTCCTAGACTTCTATGGAACGCCCCTTTACGCCAGAGTCGCTTTAAGGCTTACCACTGTTGTAGATGAGATCGTGCTTTCTATCAGTAAGGGTGATGACCCACACCTCTATAAACCGCATATACCAGATTCTGTTCTTATTGTAATGGATGAGGTGGATGTTCAAGCGCCGCTTGTAGGCTTCTGCAGCGGGTTGAAGCGCGTCAACTCCACCTACACCTTCATCGTGTCGTGTGATGCACCTTTTGTAAACCCTAAGGTAGTTGACGAACTCTTCAGTAGGGCTGAAGGTAGTGATGCGGCGCTGCCAGTTTGGCCTAATGGTATGGTTGAACCTCTCCACGCGGTTTATCAAACATCCAAAG
>CALJAQ010000097.1 GCA_938029515.1 uncultured Nitrososphaerales archaeon | reverse complement strand
CTCTTGATCCTTGCTGATGCTATCGCTTTGGTCTTCAGAGGGTTGGCCAGCACTACAGGTATGTGTCTGTCGTCAAGACTGTTGCATAGGTTTGCCCATACACTTCCTGTTGACTCCATGACTATTCTATTATCCATGGTGAGCTTTGACGCAAGCCCCTCTATGCCTTGATGGTTATTGGTGAAGGTAAACTCCTCTATGATGAAGCCTCTCTGATCCATCATCACTGCCCTGCATCTTTGCTTCCCAACATCTATTCCCACATATCTCGTTTGATTCACCTCCTAGCTGGCTTCAGGCTGCATTCACTCATCCAGTCTATAGACCAACTCTCTAGCAGCTCGGGATACTGTCCAGTCAAAACAACGGTCGCAAGGACCAGTAGCCTCACGGACTAGCCAGCCCAGGCAATATCTGGAAACATCTATCATAAAGTCAAAACAGGCAAAAGTCGGCTATTCCAAGGCTATGAAAAACTGCGGAAGTGACAACGTGAGTGACAACCTAACCCCCTCCGCACTTCAATAGTTATGTGGGGTAAACACTTATATTCCGTTATACGGCTGGTCTGTCAAGGGAAATCGTGCCGAAAGAGAAGTATGATGTGGTCATAGTTGGGGCAAGCCCAGCTGGCATATTTGCCGCACTTGAGTTAACGAGAAAGTCAGAGCTAAGTGTACTTATAATCGATAAGGGTAAAGATATCTCTCAACGTCAACACCAAGGGGAGGCGCTGATAAGTGGCTGGGGTGGTGCCGGAGCTTTCAGTGACGGCAAACTCAACTTCTCCACCACGTCAGGGGGTTGGCTTAGGGAATATGTGGGGGTTGAGCGGCTGAAGCGTCTTATGAATGAGGTTGACAAGATCTACCTTGAGTTCGGCGCGTCAAACCAAGTATATGGGTTGGATATGGATGAAATAGGGCATATTGCGAGGAAGGCGGCTTTCGCAGGTTTAAAGCTGCTACCATTCAGAATACGCCACTTGGGCTCAGACATGGCCCCCCTTATACTGCAGAGGATGAAGAAGGCGTTAGAAGAGAAGGCTGACATAATGCTTGAAACTGAAGTAACTAGGATGCTGACTTCAAACGGTGTTGCAAGCGGAGTTGAGTTGAAAAGTGGTGAGAAGATCTACGCTGAACACGTTATTGTAGCTGCTGGAAGAGCTGGTGCGAGCTGGCTTAGGCAGGAAGCTGCTAGACTTGGGATAAAGCTGATGGCTAATCCTGTGGATATAGGTGTGAGGGTCGAGGTTCCTGCAGCGATTATGCAGGAGATTACTGATGTGCTCTACGAACCTAAGTTCCTCTTCTACTCTAAGTCCTTTGATGATAGGGTGAGGACGTTCTGCGTCTGCCCAAACGGCTTCGTCGTCCCAGAGTACACCGATGATCTGATAACTGTAAACGGGCACAGCTACTTGAATAAGAAGAGTGAAAACACAAACTTCGCCCTCCTTGTGAGCACCAAGTTCACAGAGCCTTTCAACGACCCAATAGCGTACGGTAAATACATAGCAAAGCTCGCCAACCTCTTAGTAGGAGGAGTTATGGTTCAGAGGTTAGCAGATCTAGATGAGGGGAGAAGGTCAACCGCCGAGAGGCTGGCGAAGAGCATAGTTGAACCAACGTATAAAGAAGCTAAGCCAGGAGACCTTAGCTTTGTACTACCAGCAAGATACCTCATAGGCATAAAGGAGATGCTTCAAGCATTGGACAAGGTTACACCAGGCGTCTATAGTAAGCACACTTTACTATATGGGGTTGAGGTGAAGTTCTACTCCTCGAGGCTGGAGTTGAGCGGCTGCTTAGAGACGAAGATAAAGAACTTCTTTGCGATAGGCGATGGGGCTGGCATTACACGAGGCTTGGTTCAATCCTCAGCCTCAGGTCTGATAGCTGCTAGAGAAGTCCTTGCTAGACACGGGATAGACGCTGAAAAATAGAGGCTTAGGTATTTAAACATCAAATCTTCTACATCCTAAGCTAATTGGCGCCAGAGCATCTTAATGTAATAGAAACATTAGATGAGGTTGTTTACTCAGCGTACAGAGTGAGGCGCAGAGATTCGAGGAAGGGGGAGAATGGGAGGGTTCTGGTAGTGGGTGGGAGCTACTTATACCACGGAGCTCCCCTACTCTCAGCTTTAGGAGCGTCTAAAGTCGGAGTTGATCTGGTCTACTTAGCTGTGCCGAAGGTGATAACTGCACCTATACGAGCCTACTCACCCACCTTCATAGTTTTACCCCTACCAGACTCAAAACTAACTGTGGGTTGCGTAAATAAGCTTCTAAACTGGCTCCCCGAGTTAGATGCCGCGGTAATAGGCCCAGGTTTGGGTAAGCAGAAGGTCGATGGTGCTAAGAAGCTGGTAAGAGAGCTCGTCTTCAAAGGGGTGAGAATTGTGTTAGACGCTGACGCCCTGAGAAGAGAAGTGGCTCAAGAAGTGTCAGGTAGGCTAAGTGTGCTCACACCACACCAAGGGGAGTTCAGAAGAATCTTCAACAAGAATCTAGGAGAAGGGTTAGAAAACAGAGCGCTAACATTAAAAGAAGCCGCATCGCAGTATAAAACAACAATCCTCCTAAAAGGAGTGGTTGACATAATATCAGATGGATCTAAAGTAGCCTTCAACAAAACAGGCACACCTGCTATGACTGTAGGAGGTACAGGAGACGTCTTAGCAGGAGTAGTTGCGGCGTTCCTCGCTCTAGGAGCTGAGCCTTTTGCTGCTGCCGCAGCTGCCGCCTACATCAACGGTTTAGCTGGTGAACTTGCGTCTCAGGAACTTGGGCTGCACATCTCAGCTGTGGATGTGGCTGAGAAGATACCTTATGTGTTAAAACGCTTTGACCGAGTGGGATGATGGGTTGCCCAAATACGGGCTCGGCCTGCTTTGGCGCAAAGTAGAGGCTGCGCTTAAAGAGCTGATACCTGTTTACGATAGAGTCAATAAAGTAATCTCCTTAGGGCAAGATATTAGGTTTAGACGCTTGGGCATAGCGAAGGTGATACTCGGCCAGGAGCTTATAGTGCTTGACGCAGGATGCGGACCTGGAACATTAAGTAGACTCATACTTGAACACGCAAATAAGGTAAAGCAGATTATACTTCTTGACCCTATTAGGGAGATGCTTAATCAGTCGAAACAGAGGTTAAACGGTGGAGTGAGCTACTTTGTGCAAGCAGTCTTTGAATACCTACCCTTTAGAAGTGAGGTTTTTGATGTTGTTGTTAGCGCATTCGCATTAAGAGACGCTTTTGACCTATCTTTGGCAATCTCTGAAATCAGCCGCGTTGTAAAAACTGGAGGAAGCCTGCTCATAGTGGACCTGGGTAAACCTAACGGTAAGCTGCTTCAAACCGCTATAGGATTTTACTGGAGAATCTCTGCCCCGCTTTTAGCTTCAGCATGTGTTGGAAGATTTGGGGGCACCTACCGGCTCCTCCATTTGACATACGTAAAGCTGCCTACCAACTCAGATTTGAAGAGGATGGTTAAAAGATTCTTTACACACGTTAATATTGAGGAGAAGTTAAAAGGAGGGGTAGCCATCCTCGCGGCGAGGAAGTAGACCCTAACTATCAGCTGCGCTAAAAAGGAGGGAGTGAACATCGCTACAAAACTTATTAGTAGGTTTAATGAGCTCAGGCTTGCATTGAGTAGAGTAGCTTCAGTGGCAGCTATAGTCTCAGCCACAGCTCTGGTTTTAGCGGCTTTAAGCGGATACTTAACCTATACCAAGATTCAAGAGCCTAAGCCTGAAGGCCTCACCACTGATATATTTGAGTTAAGAGAGGCGCTGACTCAGTTAAATGCGAGGATGTTTAGTTTAGAGTATGAGATTCAAGCGTTATCAAAGAACGCTTCTCAGCTCTCTAACCAAGTAAGCCAGCTGAAGAGTGAAAGTTTGAGTATGCTAAGAAGCCTCTCCAGCTTAAATCAAAGTGTATCAGCGTCAACGATCTTGACTGTTATCTCAACGCTGAACCATTCACTCACCTCAAAACTATCAACCTTAAATCAGAGCGTAGCTGATCTGAAGAAGAGAGTGGATGAAGGCGGCTTAAAGATTGCTGGGATCCACTCAACTTTACAGAACCTAAACTCAACCCTAATAACACTAAACAAGGAGTTGACGGCTCTAAGTAAGCAGACACCAGGTAGGGTCTACGAGAAGGTCTATAAGTCGGTTGTAGTCATAAGAACATCAATCGGACAGGGCTCAGGCTTCATATATGATGATTACCTAGTCTTAACCAACTGGCATGTGGTAGAAGGAGTTGATCGAGCTGACGTTCAATTTTATGACCAGACAAGAGCCTATGCTTTAGTGTTAGCTACAGACGCCTACTCCGACGTCGCTGTGCTGAAGATCGATCGGAAACCATCTGACTCCCTACCTCTAAAACTTGCAAACTCCTCTGAAATATGGATAGGTGAAACTGTAGTTGCTATAGGTAACCCGCTAGGGTTAACTGGAAGCCTCTCAGTAGGTGTTATAAGCCAAGTCAACAGACTCTTAAACATAGAGCCCATAATAGTCCCTGTCCTCCAACTAGACATAACCATAGCCCCAGGCAGCTCAGGTGGACCTCTATTGAACCTAGATGGAGAGGTTGTCGGGGTAACTAATGCAGGTACAACCGTTGGATTCAGCTTCGCTATACCCTCAAACATAGTCAAAAGGGTAGCTTCAGATTTAATATCGAAAGGCTACTATCAGCACCCCTACTTCGGCTTCTCAGCCTTAGCCCTAACACCAGAGAACATCAGAACATACAACATACTAGACGTCGACCCATTCCAAAATGGATTAATGGTTACAAGAGTTCTACCTAACACGCCAGCCGATAACGCAGGATTAAGAGCAGCGACTCAAGTAAGAACAGCATCAGGCGTAGCCTATAAGCCTGGAGACATAATATTGGCTGTAGATGGTAAGCGGACCTACACATTCGAGGAGTGGTCTGCATACGTCTTTCAGAACGTCTCACCTAACCAGAAGGTGGTTCTAACCGTACTCAGAGAGGGGAAAGTCATAACCCTTCAAATTACACCGACAGCTAGACCCCCTTACCAACGCTAACTTAGAGAAACCTACTGCTTAAATACTAACCTGATGAACATCTTAACCCGCAGAGGTCTTAAGACTTGCCGCAAGCATACTGTATGAAATGTAGAAAGAAAGTGGAGATCAAGAACCCTACACAGACCACCTTAAAGAATAAGAAGCCAGCTATAGTGGGAGTATGCCCTAACTGCGGAACAAAGGTCTTCCGAATAGGTAAAGCTTGATGGTACTCACCACCCACCCTTATTTTTCCTTAAACACATCTAGAGTACAGTAATCATCTGGAGTATCTTGCAGAATTTGAGGGGCAAACACTATACACAACTTTAACAAATCTATATTTGACACCTTTTTGAAGTGCAAACAAAAATGAAACTTCAAAATACCTTCTGAATCAAAACTTCTTTGGATTCATTTACCTAACAGAGAGTTAAGCATATTTGTCAATATGCACCCTCTACGCTGCACTACGAAAATATAATCAAGATTCAGAACATGGGAGAAAGCCAAGTTATGTGGGCGGTTTACCCTTTAGACGAGCTGACACTTCAGGTTGGAAACAAACCTCTACTAGAGTCGCATAGACTCTTAACGGCGAATATTTTCTATAAATTTGATGTTGGTTTGTGTGATTAATCCGCTATATGAATGAGTTTAACCTTCTAGTCTTATGGGTCCCTTGTTTCACTCTCCGTTACCTTCAACCAATTTCTTACTTCTCAAAGTGAATATATCGCTGTATAATGGGGTGCCACCCCTTATATGTTGTAAGTAGTTGTATGCGCTTAGCGCCGCTCTAGCACCATCTCCAGCTGATATTACTATCTGCTTATATTTGCTGTCTGTTATGTCTCCAGCTGCGAATACTCCTGCTCTGCTTGTACAGCAGTCTCTGTCGGTCTTTACTTTGCCGTTCTCATCGAGTTCAACGAATCCTTTAAGGAAATCTGTCTTCGCTTCGAAGCCGAGTTCGATAAAGAGGCTATCAACCTTGATTTTACGTCGATCTTCTCCAAACGGTCCTTGGATTACGATGGATTCTACTTTGTCACAGCCTTTTACTTCAGCTACAGATGAGAGGGTTATTAACTCAATGTTTTCTTTACCCTTTAAGAATCTTGTCAGATCTATGGGCTCGCCTACCCCACCCCACCAGTAGATCAAATATACTTTTTCAGCGACTTTAGACAAAAGGGATGCAGATAGGAGAGCTCTTTCTCCGAAGCCTACCACAGCAACAACCTTACCTCTGCATTCTTCAAGATCGCAGTAGGCACAGTACGAGATACCTCTACCTTCATATTTCTCCTCATCCTTAACCCCTAAGCGCTTAGGAGTCTCGCCGAATGCCAATATGAGTGTGCGGCTCTTTACTTCTCCTCGTGTAGTCACTATATGGAAGATGTGGCTCTCGTCCTCCGACACTTTAAGCGCTTCGGCGAACAGGAAGGTAGCACCATAGATTTTAGCCTGCTGCTCAAACCTGCTCATAAGCTCCAACCCTGTTATAGAAGGAAAACCAGGGTAGTTTTCGATGCTCCTATGTGAATACGGTGAGTTGACTAAAGCCCTTCCACCTATCTCTCTTGTTACTATGATTGTGCTTAACCCAAGTCTTGAGGTGAAGATTGCTGCTGACAGACCTGCACCGCCTCCGCCTACTATTGCAACATCATATATCTCCACCATTTTTGCATCTAACCACAGCAGAAATACAAAAACAAAAAAGATGTTATTAAACTTTTATATTAAAAATTTAATGAGACGAAGTTAACATTAAATACAGCTAAAAGGAAGAGATATAATAGAGATCATGCATACGCTTGAAAAGATCAAAAAAGACGAAGTCTGGCAAGACGAATGGATACCAACCGTATGCAGCATGTGCTTACACCATTGTGGGGTGCTGGTGCACGTTGTAAACGGAGTCGCTATTAAAGTTGACCCAGACCCAGACTGCCCAGATAACGAGGGACATAATTGCGCTAAGGCGCAGGGTCTTCTACTGAAGCAATATGATATTCATAGGATTACAAAGCCTCTTATACGCACAAACTCTGAAAAAGGTGTTGGCGTTAATCCGAAGTGGAAAGAAGTAACGTGGGACGAAGCTTGGTCCATAATAGTAGAGAAGTTCAAGAAGATCTTAAAAGAGGATCCACGTAAGCTACTATACGCTGGCACAGACTTTAGGAGAAGCTGGATATGGGCTTGGGGTGGGGCGGTCTTCGGCACGCCAAATGGCTTCTTCAGCGATGTGGGCACTACTTGCGGTGGAGGGTATCATCCGGTTAACGGGGTAATGTTCGGCTCCTTCGCAACACAACCTGATTGGTACCGTTGCAACTACCTTCTTCAGATAGGTGGTGGCGACGGGTTCGAATCACATCTACACCTAGCTGGTAATGCGAAGAGGTGTGCTGATGCTAGGATGAGGGGTATGAAGGTTGTTTCAGTAGACCCAAGGATGGCTACCGTATCTGTGAAGGCTGATGAGTGGATACCGATAAGGCCTGGAACCGATGGGTTATTCGTCCTCTCACTTATGCACGTGATGGTGCACGAGATCGGTAAGTATGATAAGGAGTTTCTTAAGAAGCACACAAATGCGCCATACCTAATAGGACCAGACGGCCACTACGTTAGAGATAAAGCTAGCAAGAAGCCTTTAATATGGGATCCAGTAGACCAGAAGCCTAAGCCATTCAACGATAAGTCGATAAAAGACTTCGCCCTCCTCGGCACATATAGCGTAGATGGTGTAGAGTGCAAACCAGCCTTCCAACTCCTAGCAGACAAACTCAAAGAATACACACCAGAAATGGCTGAAAAGATAACAACAGTACCAGCCTCCACGATAAGAAGAATAGCGAAGGAGTTCGTTGAAGCTGCGAGAATAGGTGAGACCATAGTTATAGATGGTGTAGAGTACCCATACAGACCAGTCTGCCTACAGTGGTATAGAGGAGCACACGCACACGAGCACTCCTGGCTAGACAACTTAGCGTTCAAAACTATGAACCTCCTTGTTGGAAACACAGATATGCCTGGCGGGCACCTGAACATACCCTTAGGTTGGGATCCTCATATAGATGCTTGGAGCCTCAAGTATCTTGGTAGACCAGGCCCCTCTTGGAACTTTGTTGAACCTGACGAGGATGGTGTAACCAAGCCTTGGCTCTACGAGCTTAGGCCGCCTGTGCCATTCAAATACCCTCCAGATCATCTAGATCTACTCGAGTATCTGCCTGTTGCTGTGGAGCCTGGGCACATCTACCCTGAGGCAATCCTTAACCCCGAAAAG
>CALJAQ010000096.1 GCA_938029515.1 uncultured Nitrososphaerales archaeon | reverse complement strand
ATCTCTACACCGTACTTAGATTCAACTTCTTTTACAGCTTCATTCAGCTTTAAAGATGTGTCGACTATCTTTGTGTAGATGCGGCTCTTTACTCTACTTAGATCTTTATCTAAACAGTTTAGAAGGTTTATTCCGACTGTAATGGTTCTTATGTTAAGGTGCTGCAGTGAAAGCATCTCATATGTCTCAACAACCTCTTCCGCTGTATACAACCCCATCACCTAAACTCTATGCATGTAGCGGAAGAGGTTTTCATGCTGAACCGTAACCTGCACTCCGATCTTCGCTGCTTCACTATGGAGCATCTCCTTCAGCTTCTCTAAACTCACTCGGCTACCACTTATATCAACCAACATTATCATCACAAACAGATCTCTAATCTTACTTGAAGTAAGATCAAGAATATTCACGTTGTTTTCAGCAAGTACTCTCGAAATCCCAGCTACTATACCAACCCTATCAACACCTAACACCGTTACTACTACACGCTCATCTACCATCTATGACACAACCTACCTCTTTTACCCACCCTTAACGAAGAATATTTCTTTTGCTGCAACGTTTTCTTGCATAACTCAAGTAAGATATTAAGATCTTCAACTGACCTTAAGCGAACTTTAACCACTTTATTCGCTACGCCGCAGCTTAAAGGAGCAAACTTAATACCCTTAAAAGACTCGCTTTGATGACACATAGAGAGGTTTGCAAAGCGTTGTAGACAACATAAATAAATCTGAAGCTACCACTAGTCTGTCTAGATTGGTGAAGATATCATACGACCCCTATAATGAAGTTGTAATCAAAGAATACACCTACTACCCGAAGCCAGAAGCGTTAGCAGCAACGCTAACCCACTGCATACAAATGGGTCAACCAGCAGTAATCTTGTGGTGTGAAGGTGTAGCCTTCATACCCTTAGCACTACCACCAGACACAGATGTAGTAGCAAAAGAATACCTATCAGGTAAAATCATCTGGTCATCTGTAATGTTCACATTCATGCCAAACTATCAATCAAACATAAAAGCTGGTGTCATCGAGGTGCCTGTTATCGATATAACACCTAACGAAACTCTTAGGCAGGTAGCACTGTGGTTAAAAGAGAAGGCTACTCAACCTTCAGAACAACAGAACAGCCTAAACAGATCCAGAAAGTAAACATTCTAATAGTCTAATTTTTACTTAGTTATAAATATGGGTAAGCTAAGCGACGTAGAAGAAAAACTAGTAAACAGCATCAAGGGTCTAGAAGATCTACTTGTAGAAGTGGCTAAAGACTTCATCTCCATACCTACAGTCAACCCACCTGGATCAAACTACGTCGAAATGGTTAATCAGATAGGAGTGTGGTGCAGCAGGATTGGGTTAGAAGTAGAGGTTATAGATGTGCCTGATAAAGTGGTGGCAGAGCGCTCCCCTGAAAGTCAAAACCAGCCTAGAAAGATCATACTAGCCTACCTTGGAGCTGAAGAAAAAAGACCACATATACACTTCAACGGTCACTACGATGTAGTGCCTGCAACAGGAACGTGGAAGACCTCAGAACCATTCAAACCAGTCGTAAAAGATGGGAAGATCTACGGTAGAGGAGCAAGCGACATGAAAGGGCCCTTGGCATCCATCCTCATAGCTTTAAAAGCTCTTGCTGAACATAAAAATGAGTTAGATGGTGTAGCCTCGTTCTCAGCCGTGCCAGACGAGGAGATCGGAGGCGAGGCTGGCGCAAAATATCTAGTTGAAAATAAGCCTATGCTCGCTGACATCTGCGTAATAGCAGAACCAAGTGGACTAGACAGCATATGGGATTCGCATAAAGGGCAGGCTTGGCTTGAAGTTACAGTTAAAGGCAAGGCTGCGCATGCTTCAACACCTTGGCTTGGAGTCAACGCTTTTGAGCGGGCTAGTAGGTTAGTCGTCTGTCTATCAGAAGAGTATGTTAAGCAGCTACCGTCAAAAAGATTCGCTAAACTAGTTCCTTACCCTGATGCAATTCCAGTAGTCACTTTAGGAGGTGTAGTTAAAGGAGGGGGGAAGATAAATATCGTTCCAGATAACATGTCTTTCACAGTAGATAGACGGACTGTACCAGGAGAAACGTTTGAGGAGGCTAAAAGTGAGTTCATCAACGCCTTATATGCTTGTGCAGACAAGCTTGGTGTAGATAGAAGCGACTTAGAAGTGAAGACTATTTTAGCCGGTGAACCATGTGTGCTACAAAACGGGAAACTGAAAACGGTTTTCGCCGAAGCGGTTGAAGACGCCCTTGCGTTAAAGCCGTCATTTAAAATATGCCAAGGAGGCTTAGATATGAGACATTTCATCTCAGCGAATATCCCTACTTTAACTTATGGTGGTGGAGACCCATCTAAAGCGCATGTAGCAGACGAATACGCTAAAGTATCAGATCTTTTAGATGCGGCGAAGGTGTATGCCCTATTCGCCTACCGAATGCTCGGCAAGCGGAGTTAACTTCTAAAATGTTTGTAGACCCGCTTCAATAACCCAACAATACCTTTGGGCATAAAGAGCATTATCAGCATAACCGCAAGCCCATAAAGCATCATACCTAAAGTGGCGTATCTTCCACCAAATGTGATAATTATGCTCTCGTTTATAGGTGTTAGTATGGCTGCGCCGACAAGAGGACCCCATAACCCGTAGCCTCCTAAGACAGAGATCAGCATAGGTTGAAAGGTCCGCCATAACCCGAAAGCTTCATGAGGGTCGATAAAACGTGTATATTGAGTGTAAAATGTGCCTAAAAAGGCTGTTAAAAAGGCGCTTAAAGCAGCAGCCAACATCTTATATTTAAAGATATGTATCCCAACCGCTTTAGCCGCATCTTCATCTTCACGTATAGCAAGCAGATAGTAGCCGAACTTAGACCTCTCCAGCTTATATGTAATACACATTATCACGACAAAGAACGCTAAGATCGTATAATAATAGGGCACTTTACTATTAAACTGAAAGAGTAAAGGTTCATCTCCCTTTAAGGGAACAGGTAAGCCAGTAGCCCCACCGGTATACTCGTGGAAGTAGACGAAAAGTAGACTAATAAGTAAAGTGAACGCTAAGGTTATGAATGCAAAGAACGGTCCTCTAACTCTAAACGTGGGGAATCCTAATGCTAAAGCGGCTAAAGCTGCTAATGCCGCACCTACAAACATACCAATCCAAGGCGTAATACTGTAGTTGATGAATAAGATTGTTGAAGTATAACCACCTATGCCGAAGAATATCGCATGCCCGAGCGATGGTTGCCCAGCGTAGCTCCCTAAAATATTCCAGGCAGCAGCAAAGTATGCGAAGAAGAATGTGTAAATAAAGATGTGCAGTATTGTTGGATCATTCACGAGCGGCGGGACAGCGCATAACACCGCTAAGCCTAATAGTAGAAGCAGAATCTTAACTCTTTTGAAACAATTTAATCCCTCCTCCCAAACAGCCCCCATGGTCTGACAAGCAGTATTATGATGAAGGCTATGAATGCGGCTATGTCCTTCAACTCGAGTGCAAGGTAGAAGCCTGTAAATGCTTCTACTATTCCAAGAGTAAACCCGCCTAAAAGCGCACCAAACACGCTACCCCTTCCTCCTAAGAATACAACTATCAGAGCCACTACACTAAACGGTGTGCCTACCGCAGGGTAAAGATAATAGATTGGTATAAGGAGGGCACCTGCTAACCCAGCTAGAGCCACACCTAACCCAAATGCGATAACCCTAACCATTTTTACATTAACACCCATTAAAGCAGCAGCCTCAACATTTTGTGATGTGGCTCTAATAGCGCGCCCAATCCTAGTTTTAGACAAAAATATGTAGAGTAAAATAGTTACTAGAATAGCTGCAAACAAGATAGCAAGCCTTGTCGTCGTAAACTTAAGCCCAATAAAATCAAAAGTTAGAGTAGTATACCCTCTTAAAACCTTAAAATCCTGTGTCCACCAAAAAGCTGCAAAGTTCTGAGTAAAGAACAGCAGCCCAGCTGCAAATATGATAATACTTATAGGAGGCGCAGTAAGTAGCCGCTCTATACAAAGACTCTGCAGAATACAGCCCACAGCAAAGAACAGCGGTAAAGTTATAACCACGCTTAAAAGAGGATCGATATTAAAAAGCGTATACAAAAAATAGGTGATGTACATGGCGAGCATCATAAGCTCACCATGCGCTATGTTGATTATGTTCATCACACCAGCTATTAAGGTAAGACCGGCTGCAGCCAAGGCGTATATGCCGCCTATCATCAAACCTTGTATGAAGATCTGCACCGTCAGCTCCGACAGCTGCCACCACCTTACCTCTGCAGCTTCAGACTATCTAGCACTCCACGGAGGCATAGGTGTTATGAGCGTTGCTGTCGCTGCCTCAGCTGGTAAGGCAGTAACCCATTTACCACCTTGAACTTGTAGTATATGTGTGTTAGTGTAGCCATATTTGTTCTCTCCTCTTTCGTCAAATTCAATCGGCCCTGAGATACTTATGAGCTGAGTCTTTGTAAGCGCATCACGTATTGCCTTAGGGTCGGTTGAGCGTGCCCGCATTATTGCATCGAATAGGACAACAGCTGACTCATACCCTTCAGATGCCATCTGATCGGGTAGGCTTCCTACACCGTACTTCGCCTGCCAAGCATTTATGAATTCAATGCTTGCAGGACGCTTAGAATCATAATTCCATAAGCCAGTTATTATTACATATTCTGCGTCTTTTCCAGCCAGCTCCAGGAACTTTTCAGGTGGAACACCGCCGCCTATGAACACGATAGCTTTAACATTTACATCATATTCGCGCATCTGCTTCACCATGAGCACAGCGTCTGTAAGATATGACCCAGCTATTATAGCATCAGGTTTAGCTGCTTTAACTTTCAGAAGCATTGGTGAAAGATCTGGGGCAGCGGAGCTATATAACTCGTTATGCACAATTGTAAGCCCAACCTCCTTTGCTCTACTTAATGCCATACTATACATGGATTGACCCATCGCTGAATTTTCACAAAGCACAGCAGCAGTCCCATACCCCATCACATTCTTCACTAGGTCGACAGCCCAGTTGGTTGTAGGAACCACCGGTGGATGAGCTCTGAAGACATACTTGAAACCTCGCCCTGTTATCATAGGATGCCCTGCGCTCACAACGAAAGGTATACCATACCTTTCTGCAACTTCAGTCGCCGGTAATGTGTCAGCGCTTCTATAGGCACCTAATATCCCAACAACCTTCTCTTTGGTTATTAGCCGCTCAGCTTCAGATGCTGCCACCTTAGGATCGGTGGTAGTATCTGCGATCACAAGCTCTATCTTAGCTCCTCCTAATGTGGGTATTCCTCCCCACACGTTGTTTACGATGTCGGCAGCAAGCTGTATACCTTTAACGTGTCCTTCACCCATCGGCGCAGCCGCTCCGGTGAGCGGGAAGAGGACTCCTATCTTGATAGGTTCAGGTGGTTTTGGTGTAGCTGTTATTGTTACTGTTGTGGGGTGTGTAATGGTTGTTGTTAGCGTTGTGGTGACTGGTTGAGTTACTGTTGCTGTTACTGTGGTTGGAGGCTGTGTAATGGTCTCTGTAACTGTAGCTGTAGCACCTTGTGCTAACGTTGTAGTCTGGGTTACTGTCTGTGTTGAGGTTACTGTAGTTGTGACCGGTGCTACTGTAGCTGCCTGCCAATAGCCTATACCCGCTACTATTGCTAAGATTATGACGACGGCCACTAACCCTGATTCTAGTTTTGTGACTGCTGATGAACGTTTCCTATTCAAGTTCATCAAACACCCCTTACCAAAACTCCCTAATAAATTTTAAATAAAAATTTTAACTTCAATTTTAGATATAGAAGTTGAAAAATAGTTAAAGAAAATTTGTATAGTTATTAGACGCTTTAAATTTTTGGTTTCGCTAGCATCGCTACACATTCTGTGCACATCATTCTAGAGACATCAATATGAGTGGGGCAGACTGTTTTACCGCACAATCTACACTTATATGCTTTAACCCCCTTCTGCGTAAGATCTACACGTGTGTTGCAGATTCTGCATACTGGCATTCGATTAACCTCCTGCTAATAGGCCCATCTTCTTAAGATCGTCGTAGATATCGAGCATGCGTAACCTCTTAAGAGTCTCCTCCTTTATTAAGCCAGTCTCTTTGTCCCACCCTCTTAAATCGTAGTATTCGTCAAGTAGTGCTTCGAGCGCCTCTTTCTTGAATACCGCACCTTTATATGGTCCATTAGCAACAGGCTCTTCAAGGAATCTTCTTGGGAGTGTGTCGTGCTGCCTTCTTACTCCAAACTTTGTATTTAAGGCTCTTTCTAATGTGATTATTCTTTCACCTGTTGATACGAGCTCCTCGTATGTTAGTGGTATGCCTGTTGCCGCTGATATCCACTCGTGGTATTTTATTGAGTGCACTTCTTTCCCACGCCGGAGGCCATACTTAGCCATCATCTCTGGTATTGGGTAGAGTGCGTAGTATGAGGCGTGCATAAATCTGCAGGAGCCTATGGAGTCGGTTATCGCAGCCATATTTTCATGCCAATAAACCATCTTCGCTCTACCACCATATCTTGATAATGTGCAGACTTCTGGGGAACCGAAGAGCTCTTCAGCAACCTTCCTATATGGTGCAACCATCTCTATTACTGGATGTGCTCTAAGGTGGTCTGAGCCTCTGCTTGCAACTGCGTATCCGAAGCCGAAGCCTGTCGAGACCCTTGGGTCGGTAGATATTGTTTCAAGCCCCTTAACCGTTGTAACCCAGCGTTCAGCCCCATTCCCTATAGCTTTAGCAGCTCTATCTACACCCATAGAGCCGAGCTTACCAAGTTTACCTTCTACTCTACCAATTTTATGTATCGCCTCTATCATAGCGTCTGAGTCGCCGAACCTTAGATCCACGCCATCGAGGTCTTCTCTCGAGATTAACCCCTTTTCCCTCATCTCCATGAGGAAAGCTATCGTGCTGCTTAGAGAGATGGCGTCCATACCGTAGTCGTTAGCGAGCATAGCTGCGTGGAAAACCGCTTCAAGCTCACCTACACCACACTTAGGACCAAATCCGCCGACAGCTTCAAACTCTAAACCACCCTTAGTACCGACATATTTGCCCGAATCTATAACCCCATACCTCTTACATCTATTTGGACAAGACATACAAGCCCTACCGCCTGGTATAGGAGTCTTTTTAGTAGAAAACCTATCTCTGAACTCTTCAGCGCTTATATTCTCAGCGTACTCAAAATAGTTCTCCAAAAAGTTTCTGACCGGAAGCCAACCTTGAACATTACCGAGCATAAGCACAACCGGTGTTCCTAAAGCTGAGTGCTCGCCGGTCTGAAAACCAGGGTCCTCCTCCACAGCCTTCCAAGCCTCAGTGGCTACCTCTAGATACCGTTTAGGATCGTAGACAGAAAGTTCTCCACTGCCCTTCGCTGCTATAGCTTTGATGTTTTTAGAAGCCATAACCGCACCTAAACCCGTTCTTCCAGCAGCCTCCCAGTAGTCGAACATTATGTTAGCGAAGAGCACACCGTTCTCAGCAGCTCTCCCAACAGCTGCTACTCTAAATTCTTCACCCAAATCTTCTTGTAGGATTCTAGTCGTTTCGATGACGTTCTTGCCCCATAGGTGTGAAGCGTCTCTGACCTCAACGTGGTCATCGCGTACATAAATGTAAGACGGCTTCTCAGCCCTACCTTTAATTACTACGTCGTCGTAACCAGACATCTTTAACTCAGCGCCTAAATAAGCGCCGACATTTGAGTTGCCGTAAATTCCAGTAAGAGGTGACTTAGCTGCAACATTCATTCTGCCAGTGGTGGGTCCGAGCAACCCAACTATAGGGCCTGCTGAAAAACAGAGTATATTATCCGGGCCGAGTGGCTCAGCATCTACTGGTAGTTCATTGTAGAGGATTTTAGCATCTAACCCCCTGCCGCCTAAGTAAAGGGCGCACTCTTCTTCTGACTGAGGCAACTTCTTTACCTGACCCTTTGTTAAATCTATTCTAAGCTGCTGTCCAGCGTAACCACCGTATTTGAATCTGTTCAATCCTTTCACCTCCTTACTAAAGCCTTTTCTTTAACCGCTGCGGCGACTTCATGTGCTTTACCCTCCCACCTCAGCTGAGCAAGCCTCTCTGGGGTGTCGTAAACTATCGCCTTCGTCTCACAGAATCTCACGCAAGCTGGATCGCCGTAGCATAGATCACATTTATACACAATCTTATTGACTCCATCGTAGTGTACAGCGCCGAAGGGGCAAGCTATCATGCAAAGCCTACACCCTATACATTTATTCTGATCCAGCATCACCGCATCAGTATCTTTATCACGGTAGAGCGCCCTTGTTGGGCATACCGCTAAGCAAGGTGCCTTCTCACAGTGGAAACAAGGCATAGGAACATCCACACCATCCTCTTCAAACTTAGCAACTCTAATCCTCGCCTTTGTCAAAGAGAAGGCACCTACCGTAGCGAAGCTGCAGGCTAGCATGCATGCTTGGCACCCTGTGCATCTCTCTGGAAAAACATCTAGAATCTTCATTCACTCTACACCCTTTCTACTACAGTTACTTATTCTAACCACTATTATTACCTTTTGCTGCCGTAAATGCAAAGCATCTGCTAGTTTCCCATCAAATAGTAATGGATAAAACATCCTTTAACGTATGTCGTCAAGAAGGTGCTGAGATGAAGAGCGTTACTGTGAGATACTTCGGCTCCTCCTCCTCTGCTACACATAAGAAATTCGAAGTTATATCTTTGGAGGATACTGCTACCCTAAAGAACTTAATCGACTTCCTGCTACTAAAGTATGACGCCCCACTCCGCAACCTATTTTATGATAGGTTAGGTGAGTTTAAACCGCTTGTTATGCTCCTGATTAACGGTAAAGCTGCCGACGACTTAACCTCTCCTCTAAAAGAGGGTGATGAAGTCTCTATAGCACCTCTTATAGCAGGAGGCTAAGAGCCCCTTCTATTGGCTCTTTGCTGGTCTGAACATAGGTATAGTTAAATCGGATGCCACATCTTTGAAGACTACTTCTACTGGCGCATCTATCTTCACATCACTTAGATAGCAGTCAGTCATCATCGCGTACATCCTCGGCCCCTCATCCAGCTCAACTAAAGCTACCGCGTAAGGCAGCTCTTTGTTGAATATCGGAGAATTTCCCACAACCATGTTTATAATGGTGTAGGAGTAGATCTTACCTTTACCACTCGATTTAACCCACTCCAACTCCCTCGAGCCGCAGTGGATGCAGTTAGCTCTAGCGTACCATTGATGCTCCCCACACTTCTTGCACCTCTGTATTAGCAGCTCACGCCTTTTCAACCCATCCCAAAACGGTTTGTTGAGCGAGGTGATCTCAGGCTTAGTCCAAGACCAATACTGTTCGGCTGTCTCTGAAGAAGCTGACATAACCTCTCACACCTCCTTACCAAACACCATGACTATATTATGCACCAAGTTAACTCCGTAAGCTAATCCGCCTATAGCAGTAACTATTCCGATCTTAGGGTCTTTGACTTGACGTTGCCCAGCTTCTTCCCTCAACTGCCTAACAGCCTCCACTATGTGTGAGCATCCACCCCCTATTCCAGCTTGACCGGCTGAAAGCTGCCCTCCATGCGTATTTACCGGTAGCTGCCCATTTACAGATATATCTGTCTGCTCCACAAACTTCCCCCCTTCACCTTTCTTGCAGAAGCCTAGATCTTCTAGCTGCATCAACACAGCTATTGTGTAGTCATCGTAAATTTCAACAAATGATGCGTCTTGAGGCTTTATTCCAGCCATCTGATATGCGTCTGGCGCCGCCTTCACTATACCCAAGTAGGTTACATCTGGTCTATTCTTTGAACCATGCATATAGTTGTCACATTCGCCGAAGCCCATTAGATAAACAGGTTTGTCTGTGATCTGCTTCGCCTTCTCTTTCGACGCTAAGATAAACGCTAATCCACCATTCACTGAAATGCAGCAGTCAAGCAGATGTATGGGATCAGCGATAACCCTTGAGCTAAGATATTCATCCATAGTCATAGGCGCCTTAAGATACGCCACAGGATTCATTGAGGCATGATACCTCTGAGTTACAGCTATCTTACCTGTATGCTCCCTCTTCGTCCCATACTGATGCATATGCCTCCTCATTATGAAGGCGAATATGCTGTTAGGCCCCATCATACCGAAAGGAAGCATATAGTCGTTTTCATACCTCCAAGTTCTAGCACCAGAAGCGCTAGCTGTAGGCATCGAGAGAGGCGCATCTGCCACTATACAGAGAAACATATCCACGATGCCCGCGTTTATAGCCAAAGCGCTTTGAGTAAGAAGGGATGCTGCCGAAGCACCCCCTTGATCCGCCCTTATGATCATTTTAGGGGTTATACCGAGGTTCTGTACTACCTCTGCAGACCAGATCTCAGCATGCGGATAGATCGTCCCAGCTACACCCAAGCCTTGACCATCAAAATCGGATTTAGAAAGGCCAGCGTTCTTTAAAGCAAGATCCATAGCCCAACTAGCATACTCCTCTGCAGTCAACCTAGGCTGCCCCCTTTCAACCCTAGCCCTATCATAGGGAGTCTCACCATAACCCACTACAGCAACCTTTCCTCGCATCAAATATCACAACCCGAATTCACATAAAACACATACATAACTTTTATCATAGTAAGGCGAGATTATTTTACCTATGAGGAGCCACCCATATTGGCTTAGAGCTTTGATGCAGTCACCTATACGCCCACAGAAGGGGCAATATGTTTGTTTCGCATCCAGGATGCCCAATCAACTTAACGAGTAGTTGGACGCAGCAGCTCGGGGCGCCTAAGATGCCTGACCGTGTTATGGTTTCCTATTCTTCAACACGCTAGAAGGCTTCAAAAGTTTATATATAACTGTATTAGGTCAATAAAAGATAGCGGCGTAAAAAGCGTTTGGAAAGGAAGACGGTTTATTTTGAGCTATAAGACACATAATTACTGATGAGATATCTTATGCAGGCTGCTGAAACGTTAGAGCTTTATGCGCTGGTCTGGAGAGAAGATGTGCATAGCTTTATGCTGGAACTTGATGTGACAGTCAAGGGAGGGGCGTGGAGGAAGCATTAAAAACAAGGAAGCAGTTAATTGTATTTGGAGATGAGAACGTCAAAAAGGTTAACGAAAGTCGAAGCCTCAAACGTTACTATTGTTAAAGGTAAAATGCTTTACCCATCGTCTTGGTTCGCTGAGCAATTAGCGCTTTAACTAAAGCAGGCTTTTGAGTTGCCGGAAGTGAGCCGCATAAGACTGAATCTGTGTGGATGTCTCCTTCTTTGGCATATTTACCGAAGCTATGGTTGACAGACTCGTGTGTGAAGGCTCCGTCGAGGATGTTGTATGAACGGTAGTCGTCACGGTGGATGGCCATTCAGTTCGCCCTTCTTGACAGCCCTCTAGTTGTCACAGGCATTAACTAACCTCATAACTCCGTCCTCTGTGATAAGCTCCTCGGGTAGATCCAGTCTTTCAACTTTGTGGTTTATCAACTTCCCTTTTACGGTACTCTTCATTACTTCTCTTCAACCATTTGTAAAACCTCGTCAACACCACCTTATAATCATGCTTCGTCCAATGAGAGTAGCAGCTCCCCTCAACCTTATGCACGCTCCTCTGTATCCTCCTTTGAAGCATTAGCAAACTCTTCGCCGAGGGTCTCACCAATCCCCCAGCTCTTCAATATATTTTTCAACCCCAACATTTGATAAACCTTCGGAAAAGAGCTGCCTCTCAAACTCGAGAATGAGCACCCTATTTCTATCAGTCAAATGGTTGTGTAGCCTTCTTTCAGTAACCCTAACTCAACTTTGAAATTATAGATATCAATCGCTGCTTGCCTGACTACACTCTAGGTGTAGGAAGAGGCACTTTTATACTTGTGGTTTAAAGCCCCAGCCGGGCTTTGAACCCGGGACCTCCGCCTTACCAGAGCGGCGCTCTAACCAGGCTGAGCTACTGGGGCGCTGCTATTAGGTTCTGTGGGTTAAGGTTTTAAGGATTGTAGGCGCGTCTTCTTTGGATGGTAGGGTTGAGGATAGTTATTGATAGGGTGGTTTCTGAACGTTTTCCTGATGTCGGTGTATTGGTTAGGTGTGTTAGGGGTGTTGTAGTTAAGCCTTTTGATGAGGATCTTGAGAAATTTAAGGGTAAGGTGTGCTCTGAAGTTAGAGGCAAATACACCCTTGAATCTGTTAAGGATGTAGCTACGTTTAGAGCCTACAGGGACTTCTTCTGGCGTATCGGTGTGGATCCGACTAAAAATAGGCCTGCTTCAGAAGCGCTCATACGTAGGATTCTGGCCGGTAAAGGCCTCCCAACTATTAACACTTTGGTCGACGCATATAACTTAGCCTCTGTAGTTAGTGAAGTAGCTTTAGCAGCATTTGATACCGATAAACTGCGAAGTGAAGAAATTGTTATGCGGCTGGCTAAAAAAGGCGAAAGCTTCCTTGGCATAGGGATGAAAGAGCCTATAAGTTTAGATGGCGGTGAAGTTGTGCTCGAAGACGGCAACACCTTAATAGCCGTTTACCCTTACCGAGATGCTGAGAGATCTAAGGTTACAGAGTCGACAAGAAACGCCGCT
>CALJAQ010000095.1 GCA_938029515.1 uncultured Nitrososphaerales archaeon | reverse complement strand
ACAGGTATGTGTTCAAAGGGGGGAGCGTTGGTAAGACGCATATACAGCCAAGATCTCCTTGGTATCCACGTCTATGGCGCTCCAGATGAAGAGCTGGCGTCCATCCTCCTTCAGCTTGCTTTCATCTACAGCCACACACCCCCACCTTAGGAGGTTCACCACAGATCAGCCCCTCAGCCTATGGAGCCAGTAGTGGACAGCTACATGGCTTTATCAAACCTGTCCTGAAAGCCATGATAGGAGAGCCCAGCCATGTAGAGCAGGCAGGCAAGAACCTTCCTCTCCAAAGGTAATCTATTACGTTGAAAGATATTCTTGCTACGAACGGCATTGAGTAGCAGCTCATAAGCCCCCATCTTGATCAGGTGAGAGTAGCCTCTCAAGGTTATTCAGCTCATCAAGCAAAATCCCTAGACAAGGAACTCAACCTTATCTTAACGGTATCCACGTCTTTGATGAAGGGTAGAAACCGTAAGAGAGTTTAGTTTTTCAACAGAGTACTGAACATTTGTGGTAAGAATGTCTGCTCTATCAACTGATGCCTCCCCTTAACCAAGTCTTGGGCAGGTTATCTATTGCAGCTGCGGTGGGCTATTATTTAAGGCTCTCTTTTCTACTGGGTCTCAATGGGCTGAAGCTGTCTGCTGAGTTAGCTGTATCAGATAGCTTGGCGTATCACTTCTGTTTAAGGCCTTGAAGCCGAGGCTCGTCTTTGGTTTCGCCTCTCCTCCGCTGTACACCACAACCTCTGTTTTCATAACTCTCCTCTTGTTTTGACTGCTGTATACCGCTCTGATCTAAGAAACCTATCGCAGTCTCAGGGTTAGGGTGATTCGATAGAGGTTCCCCATCTTTTTAAAATGTCTTCGTCATCATCAGGCTTCTGTTTTGATGCATGGCTTTCACACTTACATTCTTTTTCTTCCTAGTACTCTTACACAGTCTTATAGGAGTGTCTTACCCCCTCGTATACTTCACATACGCCGCTACGCCACTTGTCTCCTACCTGATGAGCCTACTCGTCAACGTGCTCCTCGCCTTTGACCCTGTTGAACTCCGGTATCAGACCATCATACTCGTCCTTATCTCATCTTCTGAGCCACTCCCTGACGGTTCTCCACCTTCTTACAATGCTTGGAGCCTCGTACACCCTCTTTCATAGAGCAGGAGCGGGGAGAGTAGCCTCTCTTCACCCCTCCTTAGTTCTTCTCAACCATATACTCCCCTAAACCTCCTCCTTTATTATACGCCTACCAACGTAGGCTTCGCAGGCACGCCATAGCGTAATTCACAAGGCATACAGCAGCTTGCACCTCAAACCCATTAAGAAGCTAGTCGACATAATAACTATAAGTTTAAATGAACATTAGCTGCGCTGTGAGCAGCATCTTAAAGACCTTATCTTCAGAACTAGTTTATGGTGGGCGCGTCATAAGTCTTATCAAAGATACGGTGCTCTTACCATCTGGAGGCAAAACTATAAGAGAAAAGGTCATCCACCGCGGGAGTGTAGGCATCCTACCTGTGTTGAAAAATGGTAGTTTTGTTTTAGTTGAGCAGTTTCGTTATGTAGTAAACTCAACGCTACTAGAGATACCGGCTGGGACGATCGAGGAGGGTGAGAAGCCTGAAGAATGCGCTGCTCGTGAGCTGCTTGAAGAGACAGGGTATCACGCTAAACACTTAGATCTTCTATCCTCCTTCTACCTATCCCCAGGTTATAGTGGTGAAATCTGTTGGCTCTTTAAAGCCAGCGGACTTAAGGTGGGTGAGGCGAAGCTTATGCCAGATGAAGCAATTAAAGTTAAAAAAATTAGAGCAGCAAAAGCTCTTGAATTGATTAAAAGCGGTGTAATTAAGGACGCTAAGACTATATGTGCCATACTACTCTATACCAAAATGAGGAGAGTGTCTACATCTTGATTTGCGAACGAATCCCACCTTGGATGCGTGTTAAAATACCAGCTGCCGGCCCTATAAAAAAGGTCGAATCTACCTTAAGACGGCTGAATCTAAATACAGTGTGTGAAAGCGCTTTATGCCCGAATCGATGGTCATGCTTCGGAAAAGGGACGGCAACATTCATGATCTTGGGTTCAGTATGCACACGCAACTGCCCGTTTTGCGCGGTAGCCAAAGGCAAGCCTGAGCCTGCTGATAACTCTGAGCCTCTTAGAGTCGCTGAAGCGGTTAAAATTCTTGGGTTAAAGCACGTTGTAATTACGTCGGTCGATAGGGACGATCTGCCTGACAAAGGCGCTGAACATTTTGCAGCTACGGTAAGGGCGATAAGAAGCGTAAAAAATGATACAACAATAGAGCTGCTTGTACCAGACTTTTGCGGCTCTAAAGATGTGGTTGATATTGTGCTTGCTGCTAAACCGACGATCTTGAACCATAACCTAGAAACGGTAAGCCGTCTTCACCCTACTATAAAGCCTAAATCAAATTATCAACGTTCACTTTGGCTACTTAAATACGCAAAAGATAACGCGCCAAACATGCTTACTAAATCTGGGCTTATGGTCGGTTTGGGCGAGACAGACGACGAAATATTGCAGACCATAAGAGACATTAGAAGCGCTGGCTGCGACATATTAACCATAGGCCAGTATCTTAAGCCGCCTAATAGTAGACTCGAGGTGAAAAGGTATGTGGAGCCAAAAACTTTCGAATATTATAAAGAAGTGGCTAAAAAGATGGGTTTCACCTTCGTTTCTTCAGCACCGTTAGTACGCAGTTCATATAATGCTTTAGAAATCTTTGAACACGTGAGGCCCCAACGTTGCTGATTAGCATATTAGAGGGTAGGCGCCGAAACCAAGGCAACGTGTTTCCGCTGCTGACACCTTTCATATAATAGGAGATGTAAAAATCGAAGAATTTCAAGTAAATGGTTCGATGCTGTAATTAGAGCAGAAGTCGAAACCATTAGAATCGGTAGCAAAATGAGCATACAAGACTGCTGTGTACTTCATATAGACAACGAATAGGAGGTTAGTGTAGGAGACGGAGTTTCTGTAGGACACAGCGCTGTAGTTCACGGTTGCCAAATTTACTCCAATTGCATGAGCGGAGAGGTGCACGCATTCTTAATGGTGCTAAAATTGGGAAGGCTGCATAATCGGCGCAGATGCTGTGGTCAGCGAGGGCTCAGAAGCCCTTTTTCATTCTTTAGCGGCGGGTGTTTCAGCGCCTGCAGCCAGATGTATCGCTGGAGATTAGAGGAAGAGGATGCTAATGCTACGCTAGAATAGCTTAAACTAAAGAATCTTTATCTGAGTCGGCTATGACAGGAAGCGTATAGGTGTGCCTAACCCCATTTATCTGCCTTATACTCTTTGTAACCTTATACTTGAGGTCAGAGCTTGATGCGTCCCTTATTATGGCAATAATGTCATAGGAGCCCATTATAAAGTAAGCTTCTGAGACCCCATCTACATTCCTTATCGCCTCTAAAACCTGCTTGTCCGAGCCCGGCTTCACTTCAATCAGCATGTAAGCAGACAGCATCAGATTAAGCGGTTAGAAAAGGGGTAGTAAAAGTTTTCTGGGGAAAACTTCAAGTAGATGAAGGATGTGCGGGCTGAACTTGAAGTACGCTTCTGCTCGCCCCTATTTTAGTAGCTAAACTGTCCATAGATCGGTTTAGGCTGTCTTCTTTTATTCTAATTTGGCCTCTTCTTCTGTACGGGTCATTTAAGTAGAGCCAACCATTCTCGTAGCCGCTGACGACCACCCAATGTGGTATATTCCACCCATGTAATTCGTACATATTTACTAAAACGATGGTAGCAGCGCCAGAATTAAGCGCCTCTTTGATATCAGCAAGTTTAGGTTTTCTAAATAAAATATTGGCGCCTAGCATCTTCGCATTCTCATAAGATAGTGCTATCGCGTATTTCGCGACTCTTCCTCTACTTTCCCCCCATCTACACATTATTCGTTTTATCGGTATTGTCTCCTTTCTCTCTGTCACTACCCTAACTCTTAAACCTCTTTTTAATAGTGGAATTGATAAGCCGAAGGCGTCTGAGCCTAAGGCGCCCAACATATTGCATTCTCTCCAGATCTCAAACTCCAACCTTCTATTCAGCTTAACTTCTCTATCAAACAGCTTCAGGATCATCATAACACACGCTGGGCCGCAGGTGAAATCTGTGCTTTGTCTATAATGTGGGATGTCAAGCCTCAAATCGACTACCTACTCGCCTAAGATCTGTAAGACAATATTCCTTGAGCGCGCCCTTATATCCAGCTCAATCAACACTATCTGCTGCCAAGTGCCTAAACAGAGCCTTTGGTTTCTGAATGGGATAACCAAACTTGGCCCTATGAGTGAAGCTCGAATATGTGAATGCCCATTCCCGTCGTGCCACATTTCCTCATGCTTATATTCAACATTTTTCGGAGCTACCCGCTCTAATATCGCTGGTAAGTCTTTTAGAAGCCCAGGCTCATACTCTATCGTCGTTACTGCTGCAGTCGAGCCGACGACAAAAACCGTTACTAACCCGCTTTTTAAACCCGAAGCTTCAACAAATTCTTGGATTCTATTTGTTAAGTCAACTATATCGCATTCTCCTCTTGTCTGTATGTGAATCTCTTTTGTAACTATCTGCAAGTTACCACCATCCACTCCTTAACATAAGGTGGAAATTATATGTTTGACAATGAAAGTGGTGCCCACTCCCTTAAGAGGTGAATAAGTAGTCTAACACCTACGCCTGTCGCACCCTTCGGTGTGTAAGGTTTAACTTTTGCCCCATCCTCGGGTGTATATGCTGTGCCAGCTATGTCTAAATGAGCCCAAGGGGTCGTGCCTACAAAACTGCTTAGAAAGGCTGCTGCTGTTATTGCGCCCGCTGATCTACCGCCTGAATTCTTTACATCTGCGACTTCACTTTTAATCTGGTCAAAATACTCTTTCCAAAGGGGAAGCGGCCAAACCCTTTCGCCACTTGCTTCAGCAGCTTCCTTAATCCTATGCAGAAGCGCCTCATTATTGCTAAAAAGTCCGGAAGCTTGTGAACCTAAAGC
>CALJAQ010000094.1 GCA_938029515.1 uncultured Nitrososphaerales archaeon | reverse complement strand
TAACCCTCATAAGATAATCCAACCACACATAAGATTAAGGGGAGAATGACTACACCATAAGTACGCTAGCCAAAAAGTTAAACAAGATGAAGAACGTTATCTTGACAAGCCTGCTGGAGTTATGGTAAGGTTTTAATAGAGGTTGGTTGGATAATCCATCCAAGATGCGCGCCAAAAGAAAGTTGCTCGCCGCAGCAAGTCTCTTCACTGCGCTGGCAGTTTCCACCAACTACTTGCTCTTCCCTATTTGGAATGTTAAACTCATGGATGTTATAGTATTTATTTCAGCATTCACAGTAGGCTTCAGATTTGGTGCGGTTGTAGCTGTCTTTTCTTGGTTGATTTACGGTTTGTTCAATCCATTAGGGTTCTCCTATGTTATTTTAGTGTCTGTAGCCTGTTGTGAGGTTTTCTACGCTGCTGCCGGCTCGTTCTGCGCAGGAAGAGTTTCTCTTAACCCTTTTAAACTTGGGTTAATTGGGCTGCTCTCCACTTTGAGCTATGACTTGCTTACTAATGCCATTAGTGGTGTGGTTTTCACGAATACTCTTTGGCCCGGGGTGTTGGTCGGCATTCTGACTATGAACTTTCCTGCCCCCTTTGGAGTGCTTCATCAAGCTTCTAACCTTTTTCTTTTTTCTTTGTTGCCGCCTAAGTTGGTGCCTCTTGTTTCAAATCTGCTTTCAGGTTCTCAGATGTTGAAGGTGAAGTAATTGAAGAGAGCTCTCTCTACTCTATCAGTTGTCCTCCTGATCCTTCTAGTGTTAAGCAGCGGGCTTTCTGTCTTCTTTTATCTTGATGGTGTTGATGTTAAGAGGCGCTATAATCATCTTCTGAACGAGTTAAAGGATGTTGCTCTCTCGATCGATCTACTTATAGATTACGGTAATGGCACTTTGGTTTGGCATAACAAAACACTTCTCCCAATAGGGTCTTCCCTTTTGAACGCTACCTTAAAAGTTAGTAGGTCAGTAGAGTATATTAGTAGT
The DNA here is from genome assembly GCA_938029515.1 of uncultured Nitrososphaerales archaeon. GTDB lineage: Archaea > Thermoproteota > Nitrososphaeria > Nitrososphaerales > JAAOZN01 > JAAOZN01. The sequence continues at coordinate 3,527 of CALJAQ010000094.1, read as the reverse complement.
GATATGGGGGTCTTCGTTAAAGGGATAGATGATGTTGGCACAAAGGTTGTTCAAAAAGGGCACTACTGGATCTGGTGGAGGTTCGATAAAGAGAAGGGCGAATGGATGATTGGGGAAAGAAGTGCAGACCGATACGTAATAGAGCGAGGCGATGTGTTTGCTTGGCTCTATGAAGATACGTCGAACTACCCTAATATGAGGAAGCCGACGGAAAGTAGATGATGTTACCTATGAGGTCATCATCTTAGCGCCTTGAGGCTGCTGCGCAGCAGATTCTTCTTAAGCCTGAGGGGTGTGTAGGAGGTGAGTAGCTGCAGGTAAACCGAATACAAAGCTTTAAGGAGCAGCTTTACATATTGGCTGTAGGGATGTAGATACAAAAGAAGTTCTTACAGTAAGAGCGTCGTATACGAGGAACGCTTTAAATGCTAGCTCACCCTCAAACAGGTTCTTTGACGCTGTGAGAATTGGCCGTGGTATCTAGATGCGTTTAAAAGCTTAGAGTGTAAGCGGCGAGTTGAGAGGAACAGATAGAATCGCGGCTTTGCAAAGGTGAAGAGAAGGCTCAAAGCTTTCTACAACACCCTTAGAGCAACCTATCATCTGAAAACATCTTCTAAACAATGCCCATCAGGTTGGGTCATCTTGATAGTTCCACGTCTTTACTCTTTTTTGGCGCAAAAGTTAGATTTGGCTTATTTTGTTTGATAGAGTGTTAAACGGTAGGATATTCTGCTATTAGGCTTATCCTGTATGTGTTGAAATGTTTGTTTTTGGATGCGCTCACCAGTTTTTGCATTGATAATATGGGTGCTGCTCAACATTTGTCAAACGTTCAGCCAGGAAGGTTGGGAAAGAGGGGCTTAACCACAAGAACAGATTACCAGCCAAAAAGCCATCACAACCTCATCTAAGTAAACAGAAGCAGATGCGATTTTTGAGCGAAACCCTTTACTCTTAATCTTTATCTACGTGTATAGGGTAGCTCTTAGGCTGTTGGTTAGGAAGATTTTTAGCTTCTCTATCTGCTTAACTTTGATACTTCTTTACGCAGCAGATATGTCCATCAAACCTGTAGGTGCTCAGCTCTTAGAGGCTCCTTTACCTATTCTCCCAAAGTATGAGGTGAAGGCTGCACCCCCGCTTTCCGAATCTCAAGTCGGGGCCTCAATTAGGTTGCTTATATCTGTTGACCGCTCTGAGGAGCTACATTTACCCGAAGGCTCAAGAGTTTTAAGGCGTTTCTCCCTTATACCGTATCAGGCGGTTGAAGTTCCATTTAATATGTTAGATGAAGTCAAGGGGTTGCGTGTTCAACCAGACAGAGCCTTTAGCCTACAGGTGTTAAGAGGAGCGTATGTTAAGCATAGTCTTGCCCCAGGTGTGGTCTACCCTCATCTAGGCAGTTTTCCTACTCTGCTTAACGAAACCTCAGGTCTGATAGGAGCTGATAAAGTCTGGGCTGAAGGCTACAAAGGTAAGGGGGTAATAATAGCAGTCATAGACACTGGCATAGATAAGAATCACCCTGATCTTGACGATCTGGATGATGACCCTTTAACAGACGATCCAAAGATCTTGGCTGAAGTAGCTTTCCTGCCAGGCGGCTCTAATGACACTAGCGATGTTATTGGCCATGGGACTCACGTGGCTAGCATTGCTGCTGGAACGGGCGCTGCTGGTGGTAGAGGCTTCAAAGCTACCTTCGCTTCAACAGAAGTCTTAGACGCTACTATCGTTCCACATACTCAGAGGGGGGTAGCGCCAGAAGCCTACCTATACAACATAAAGGTCTTCAACGAAAGCGGTTTAGCGTATGAGTCTGATATTATAGCTGGGATAGAGTGGGCAGTTGAGCACGGCGCTGATGTGATAAACCTAAGCCTTGGAGGCGCACCAACTGCATCTCCATCAGAAGATGCGCTGGCAAGAGCGGTTGAGGAGGCTGTGAAAAATAACGTTGTTGTAACTGTCGCTGCGGGAAATAGTGGACCGGGTTTATACTCCATCTTAAGCCCAGCCACTTCGCCAAGCGCCATATCTGTGGGCGCGGTTTATGAGACAGGTGAGCTTACTTACTTTAGCAGCAGAGGCCCAACGCCGTTTGATACAACCTGCAAACCAGATGTGTTGGCTGTGGGCGCGGCGGTGCTCGGTGCTAACGCCTTCTACTCCAAAAGGGATGAGCCTGCTTACGTTGAAATGTGGGGGACATCTATGTCTGCTCCCCAGGCTGCTGGTGCAGCAGCGCTGCTCATCCAAGCCTTCCCAGGAATAAGCGCTTTAGGTGTGAAGGCGGCTCTAATGAATGGCGCTAAATCTCTACATCTTGACCCGATGTATCAAGGCGCTGGCTTACTTGATGTGAAAGGTGCATTTGAAGCCGCTAAGACCGCTGACTTCACCCACAGATCTTATGGTGCCAAGATCGTTGTTAAAGACGCTACACCTAATCTGGAGGTTAAGGATCCTATCCTAGGAGCTAGGGTTCTCACCATAGGCTCTGACTCTAACTTCAGCGTCTTTCTGAATCTCTTGAAGGAGAGGGGTGCTACTGTAACTAGGCTTCCTATACGTAATGCTCTTAGTGATGTAGACCTAAAGGGGTTTGATCTCCTCTTTATACCTCAGCCTGAAGATCTATCCAGCCCAGCGTACAACACTACCTTGATACATAGATTTGTAGCCAACGGTGGAGGTCTTTTCTTTGTAGGCGATCTTTTAGGCAAAGGTTATGATAGGTTTACAGAACCGTATGGCATACGCTGGAGCAATGTAGGTGGAGGCGGGTTATCAAGTAAAATAGTTGAGCACGCTCTTACAGCGAAGGTTAAGGCCCTTGAATTTGGAAACCCAACAGCAAGCCTTTTAGTAGGAGGATCGGCTGAAGCGATAGCATACGATCCCTTCTTCATAGGGATAGCAGCGTGGGAGAACTCTACGAGCGGAGGGCGAGTAATAGTTGTTGCTGACGATGATCTTCTTAACAACAAGTACATCAACGCTTCAGACAACAAGCTCTTTGCGCTGAATGCTGTCCGCTGGCTTATGACGCAACAAGGACAGCCGAAGGTTAAGGCGCACGAAGTTGGCGTTAAGCTGAGACATCCCTCTTATGCGCTTAATCAGAGTATGGTTAAGCTTACCTTTGAAATCGTGAACTTCGGAGCATATAGTGAAGAGGTGTTCCTTAAGTTAAAGGCGTTCCTTGAAGGCCGTCTACTTTTAAACGAAATAGAGACCTTAGTATTGGAGCCTCAGGGCAGAATTTCCTTTGAGCGCGTTCTGAATGTTAGCGTTGGTAAGGTTGCCAGCCTCCTTAATCTGCGTTTAGAAGCTGCGATACTTGGTAACGAGGTTATAGGGTCAAATAATGTGGTTGAGGCGGAGATGCTTGTTCTACCTAAATTGAACCGATCGGGTGTTTCACCAATCTTCACATTCCTCACACCCCGGCAAATAACTTCGCTTACAGCGCCTCTTATAGCGCTCTACCCAGGCGACTTTAAGGTCCTTAAGCTAGGGGT
>CALJAQ010000093.1 GCA_938029515.1 uncultured Nitrososphaerales archaeon | reverse complement strand
CCAGGAAGCCAATCCACCCTTTTGCCCACCGTCCCTTTTTCTACCCTATAGCGGTAGAGCCTTCTCACCCTTTCTGCGAGCTCTTCCCTCCTCTTCAGAAGCGCTTCAGAGCCTATGTCACTTCTGTGGAATAAACCCCATCCGTCTGTAAGCCTAACAAACTGTATGGCCTTCTCTATTTTCGCTGATGCTGCTGGTAGTGTTTCGCCTTGCGCAAGTATTTCAACAAGCCTAGAGCCTGCGGTTGTAATCTCACCGTCTTCGTGTAGGTTGCTTGAAGCCCAGAACAGCTCGCAGCCAGCTTCCTCTATCTTAACCTCATCTACAGCGACAGGATGCCCGATTGCAAGTTTTCTGTTATCTGGATAGCCTTTAGGCGCTACCGCCTTCACTACTACCGCCTTTTCATCAAACTCTAATCTGATTCTACTGAGCCTCTCGTCGATTATCGCTAGGCAGACATCAACTAAATCGGTTTTAAGTGTGTGAAGCACGTTCAGAGCCTCTGGGTCGCCTAACCTACTGTACATCTCTATTATAGTCGGCCCTTCAACCTCAGTGAGCATCATCTGCCCAGCGACTACGCCATGATACCTCTTACCGGTCTTATCTTGTATGGCTGAAACCATCTTCTCAACTATACGCAGCGAAGCCTCGTATTCGCTCACGGTGAAGAAAGGTAAGCACATACTCGGCCCAGAGATAGAGCCCATCCCACCGGTTTCAGTCCCTATATCAAACTCGTGAGCGTTCTTATTATCCTGCACCATCGGCACACCTAGCACAGTTCTGCCATCGGTGAAGCATTGTAGGGTATACTCTGGCCCCCAGACGTTCTCCTCCACCAGAATCTTGTCTTCAATGTCACCGTAGCCACGCATATACCCTTCAAGCCAACTCACGTGCTTGGATTTGAACCTCTGCTTCTCCTCGTGAAGATAGATCTGCCTATCTTCAACAACCTTCACACCCTTCCCACCAGCCTGCCTCGCCGGCTTCAAAGCAACGTTTTGAAGCCAGGTGAGTGAATCAGCGTATTTCGCTAAGACCGTGTAAGCTTCTTCGGCTGATCTGAATGTCTGGAAGAGAAGTTTACCTGGAATATCGTACTCCCATTGTATGCGCCTCATCTCAGCCTTCGACATCTCGATTAAGGCTACGCTTCTATTCGCACCTATGCAGGGTATCTTCAGATCCTCCAAGTGGTCTGGAACTGCGTGGAAGTTCGGTTCTTCAGGACCTATGAAGACGAAGTCGACGTTAAGCTTCTTAGCCACTGATCCTACTAATTCAGGGTCTGTGGTGTCCCCCTGTATAAAACCCCCTCCACTATCCTCACATATCTTTACTATCCCAGGGTTTCTGTTTTCACCTATCCAGTAGATCTTTGGATTATATCTGCTTACGGAAAGCTTCTTAGCTATTGCATGCTCTCTGGCCCCTGAACCCACCCCTAATACCTTCATCTTCTAACCTCCTTGTTTGGGTACTCCCCTGTAAAGCAGCCTAAGCAGAGCATCTCCCTAGGTAGCCCTATAGCTCTAATCAAGCCACCGGTTGAAAGATAAGAGAAGCTGTCCGCACCTATTATCTCAGAGATCTCTTCTTCTGATAACGCTCTCCCTATAAGCTCATCTATAGGTGGAACCTCTGTGCCGAAGGGGCAGTGTGATATGATGGCTGGGCTGCCTACCCTCACGTGGACTCTTTTAGCACCCTTCCTCCTCAGATTCAAAACCGTGTTCTTTAAGGTATTTCCTCTGACTACGCTATCATCTATGAGTACAATATCTTTTCCATCTACAGCTGCCCTAATCGGATTTAACTTCAGCTGCACACCCATAATCCTCTCGAACTGCGTCGGTTTAAGGGCTGACCTCACGTGTCTACCAGTCCTCGTGAATCCCAGCTTAACCGGCGTCGCTGTTTTGCTCGAGTAGCCTAAAGAGAAGGGTAGCGCGGTTTCAGGTATACCTATGACAACATCTCCTTCAGCAGCCTTCTCCTCAGCAAGAATCTGACCTATCCTCTCCCTTACACTATAAATCGATATATCGTTTATTATCGAATCAGCTCTAGCTAAATAAACGTATTCAAATGCACAATGCGCTCTGCAATCTGAATTCGACGTATTCAAACGGCTAATACTTAGAGGCTCGAATACTACACATTCACCTGCTTGAATAGGGCCGGAGTGTGTAGCACCCACTACATCCAAAGCCGCGCTTTCAGAAGATATTAGACCTAGGTCGAAGCCGACTGCACCTACTTCAAGAGGCTTAACACCAAGGGGGTCTCGGCAGCATATCATCTCCTCCTTCTCTGTTAGAGCGATGAAGGAGAAGCCTACACCAGCTTCTCTAACGATCTGGGCAGCCGCGTCAAGAGGGTCTTCCTTTTCAGCGAGCAGCGTTGAAAGCCTTTGCGCCAGCTTATAGAATGCTTCAACTCTATCTCCTTCGTAGCTCGGCTTACCGTCACCGGCTAAGACTAGTCTAGTAGGTGCTTTAACTTCTATTAAGGTGTCATCTTCGTTAGGTGAGACTTGGCCTATGCCTATGAAGCCTCTTACCTTACTCTCTGAAATGCGTTTGTAGAATTCTTCTACATACGTGTTATCTTTGTAGATGTTTATCTGTTTAGATTTGTCTTCTAGTAGGGCGATGCTTGTGCAAGCTTCTCCCCTTCCTTGCAGCGCTGTCAAACCATAGTAGAGGAATCTTGATGCATCCCAGTTTTCTCTACCTTCACCAAATGGGTAGAATCCTATTATGCCCGGCAATTACCATCTCCCTTTCTTCATGCGTTGAGTATATTGCGGCGCCTTCTTAAGGCAAGAGTAGTCGCCTGTATGGCACGATGTGCATAGCTCTGAGATCTGCTTGCCTATGCCTCTAGATAATCCTTCGAGTGTGTTGTAGCCTACAAAGTCTGCGCCTATCTCTTCTGCCACCCTCTTATTCACCTCCTCTAAATCCACTACTCCACCCTCTATCTTGTGGGCGACAAGCTCCTCTTTAGTCGGGAAGTCTATTCCAGCGTAGCAAGGGTAGCGTATCGGCGGATATGTTGAGAGCAGAAAAATGGATTTAGCTCCTGCTTTCCGGAGAGCCTTGATTATGGTCTTTGAGCTCGTTCCTCTAACTATGCTGTCGTCTATAAGCACAACCTTTTTGCCACGCACCGTCTGCTCCACGGGAAGAACCCAACGGTTTATCTCAAGCCTATCTTTTAAAGCAGGTTCGATAAAGCTTCTAAGCCCCCCTTTCTTGCTGTATCTATCTTTCATAAGCCCTTCTTCGAGCGGTATGCCGGAGACTTGAGAGAAGCCTAGTGCAGCCGGCCTCGCCGAATCTGGGACTGGGATCACAACATCAGCCTCAATCTTATATAATTTCGCTAACTCTTGACCGAGCCTTTTACGCGCTTCATATACGCTTACACCATCTAGTGTAGAGCTCGGGTTGGCAAAGTAGGTGTATTCGAATGCGCAGTGAGCAACCCTACCAGATTCCGCGAAGATATGTGATTCGACAACACCATCCTTGATCCTAAGGACTTCACCAGGCTTAACGTCTCTAATCAAATGTGCGCCTACCACGGATAGAGCGCAAGACTCAGAAGCCACAACGTAGGATGATGCATCATCATGCCACCCTAAGCATAGAGGTCTGAAACCAGCTTCATCCCTAGCTACGTATACTTCACCTGCTTTGGTTAAGATGATGAAGCAGTACGCTCCGTTGAGTTGTGGGCTTAGTTCCTCGAACACCTTGAACCAATCGCCGTTAAATTTCGATAGAAGGTAATGCATCATGTAACCGACAATCAGCGTATCACTAGCCCACGCTGGGATCGCATAGTAGCTAGAGAGTTTATTCACAATCTCCTCTGTATTAGATATTGTCCCGTTATGGGCTATTGCAAATTCTCTACCCACCATCATCGGTTGAACGTTTTCAAGCACAGTCCTCCCCACAGTGGAGTATCTTGTGTGCCCTATAGCGTATGGTGAAGGCGATCTAGCGCAGATCGCAGCAGCTTTACCTAAGCCTTCAGAGACCAAGCCAAGCATTCGCCAAGGCTCTTTGCCTGGCACCGCTAAACCCCAGGCTTCTTGCCCCCTATGCTGCAGCGCCCTTAGCATGTTCACTACTAATGGGAGTACGTTTGCTTCGCTTTGTGAACTCGCCGCTGCCAGACCGCATTCCTCTTTTATCAGCATTCATCACCCATCAGCTTAGGTATTGCGCATCTCCACGCCTGCTCTAATTCTCGTATCTGCACTTTTATCACCCTTGCTCCTTTCTCAAAAGATAGGTACTCCTCTTCTGCTTCACCTATAGTCTCGCAGGGGATGCTGTAGGAGGCGGCTATCCTCTTCACCCGCTCTTCTCCACCCCTCTCCGCTTCAACTATGAATCTACCATGCGTCTCTGAGAATAAGATTTCATCTAACCGCTCACACGTATTAGGAACTTTGCTAAGATCTATCTTAATTCCAATAGCTGATTTTATGCAGAGTTCAGCCAAGGCTGCCGCAAGCCCACCTTTAGACAGATCTTCAATGCTCTTTGCTAACCCTAGGTTTACGATCTTTAAGACGCATCTGTGTAGCCTCTTCTCATAGTCGAAGTCTACTTGAGGCACAACCCCCCCTACTAAACCGTGTATGCCTTCGTAGTATTCTGAGCCGCCTAACTCAGGTCTAGTTTCACCCAATATTAAGAGCTTTGAACCAGCCTCTACACAGTGTCTTCTTGTATATAGTGAGTCAGCCAACCCTATTACTGCTACTACGGGTGTAGGTTTCACGGCCTTACCGCTGACCTTATCTTCATTATAGAAGCTTACTTTCCCCCCTATGCAGGGTATGTTGAGGCTCTTAGCGTAGTCAGCTATACCCTTCACAGACTCGCTGAACGCCCAGAAGACCTCAGGGTTAGATGGGTCGCCGAACTGAAGGTGATCCAACATAGCTATAGGCTTAGCACCAACGGCTAAAACGTTTCTGCATGCTTCGGCGAAGACACCTGCTGCCCCATTATAAGGGTCGAGGTAGCAGTGCTTAGAGTTCCCGTCAGCTCTGACCGCTACGAATCTGTTGTTAGGTAGGCGTAGAACCGCTGCTCCTGCTTGCCCTGGTTTGACCACTGTTCTTATGCCTACCTCGTAGTCGTATTGCTCGTATACCCACTGCTTTGAAGCTATGCTGGGGAGGCTTAGGAGGCTGAGGAGGGTCTGTGATAGATCTTGGGGCTCATCTGGTTTAGGCTTCTTGGCTAGTGCCTCTAAGCCCTTAGGTTTTTCAGCTCTTCTGTAGATGATGGGTGCGTTTGCAAGTAGGTCAGCCCTCATCTTCGCTAAAACGCTTCCTTCCTTTTTAACAGTTACATGTCCATCAGCAGCTACCTTACCTATGATAGCGTACCTTACACCATACTTTCTGAAGATCTTAGCTACTTCTTCCTCATAGCCTCCTTCGACGAGAAGGAGCATACGCTCTTGGGACTCTGAGATCATAATCTCTATCGGGTGCATATCTTCCTCGCTTAGTGGGATCTTTGTAAGATCGATCTCTACACCAGTCCCCCCTTTGTCGGCTATCTCCGATATTCCGCAGCTCAAACCCCCTCCTCCAAGATCCTTTAACCCTCTTACCCTACCTGTACCTATGGCTTCTAGAGTCGCCTCCATAATCATCTTCTCAGCAAAGGGGTCGGGTATCTGAACCGCTGATCTATCTTGTTCAGAGCTTTCTGTTAAAACCGCTGAAGCGAACGATGAGCCGTGTATCCCGTCTCTGCCAGTCAAACCTCCAATCAATATTATCGAATCACCCACGTACCTCGCTTCGGCGAGTTTAAGATCACCCATCCTCCCGACACCGATGCAGACCACGTCGACGAGGCAGTTTCTCTCAAAGGATTCGTCGAACTCAACTTCTCCGCCAACCGTAGGGACACCGACACAGTTCCCATAGTCACTTATACCTCTAACCACATGCTTAAAGAGCCACCTTGAGTGGCTGCTTGTTGATATAGAGCCGAATCTTAGCACGTCTAGGAGCGCTATGGGGCGAGT
>CALJAQ010000092.1 GCA_938029515.1 uncultured Nitrososphaerales archaeon | reverse complement strand
TCAAACCTACACGAGGCGCTGGGTGTAGAGGCAGGTAGGAGTATAGGCGATATACGTGAAGACTTGCTAAAACTAGGTGACAAAATACCTCCAGAAGAGGGTAAAGCAGACTACCTAGAAGGGCTCATACAAAGCTCTACTGTAGAAGGCGAAGGCTTTGACCTAATCAGCATGGGTAGACCTGAAGGGCCTGGATGCTACTGCTACGTTAACCACCTGTTGAGGAAGGTTCTTGATAAGGTTAGCAAAAGATACAGATTCGTGGTCATAGACGCTGAAGCTGGGTTAGAGCACTTTAGCAGACGCACAACCAGAGACGTAGATGTTCTCCTCGTCGTCTCAGACCCCACTGCAAGGGGTTTTATGACTGCGAAGAGGGTTAAGGAGCTTGTATCTGAGTTGAACACGAAGTTCGGCAAGATGTATATGGTGGTTAACCGAGTGCCGCAGAGCCTAGTGGATAAAGTGGCTGAGGAAGCGGCTAAGATGGGGATAGAGTGTATAGCACTCATACCTGAAGACGATCTAGTGGCTGAGTTTGACCTAGAAGGTAAACCTCTCACAACCCTACCACCTGAGTCTAAAGCATACAAAGCGGTGCATAAACTCGTTGAAAGCCTCCCCCTTAAAGAAGCGGAGCAGAAGCTCTGGTGGCAGAAGATTTGAAGATAGCGGTAGCTGGTAAGGGGGGTGTAGGCAAGACTACAATAAGCGGGGTATTAGCAAGGTCGATGGCACGCAGAGGCTCGAAGGTTCTGGCGATAGACGCCGACCCAGCGATGAACCTCTGGCTATCCTTAGGGGTGCCAAAGTCAGCTTTGACCGGCATCACACCGCTATCTGAAAACGATGACCTTATAGAAGAGCGTACTGGCGCAAGGCCTGGCTCAGTAGGAGGCGTCTTCAGTTTAACGCCCAGGGTGAGTGACCTCGCTGATAAATATGGTATTAGAGGGCCTGATGGTGTCACGTTGCTAGTCTTGGGCACGGTCAAGTCTGCTGGCGGTGGGTGTATGTGCCCAGCTAACGCGCTTCTTAAAGCGCTTCTACGCCACCTTCTATTGGATAGAGAGGATGTCGTTGTTTTGGACATGGAGGCTGGGTTAGAGCACCTTGGTAGGGGTGTAGTTAAGGGTGTTGATGCACTTCTAGCTGTGGTTGAGCCGAGCTTCAGATCTATCGAAACAGCGTACAGGGTGAAGAAGCTGGCGCAGGATCTCGGTGTGAAGCGCATCTACGTCGTCGGGAATAAGATTGGTCGAAGCGATGAGGCTCTTTTTGTCAAAGGTGAAGTGGAGAGGCTTGGACTCGACCTGTTGGCTAACATCCCCCTAGACCGCTCTGTGCCTGACGCTGAAATGGCTGGGTTATCGCCAATAGACTACGCCCCAGATTCGCTGGCAGTCAGGGCGATTGAAGACTTGACTCACCGGCTTAAAACAGCAGTCAGCTGAAGATGTTTATGCCAAAGGTTAGAGAAGGGGACTTCGTAGAGCTTGTTGACGGATCAATCTTCGAAGTCAAGGGTCTAAACCACCCACCTTACGGAGCAATAGCATACCCACGCTACATACCTAGCGACGAGGGTGAGAGAGTAAGGGGTGGTAGAAGGTATCGAAGACTCTACACAATCGAAGAAAGGGAGGAGATGTTTAAAGAGAGGTTCAGAGAATACTACACCTTAAACCACTACTACAATAGGCCACTACCCATAATACCTTGGTGCAGTGTTCAAAGACACTTTAAACCTCAAGATACGGTAAGAGAACTCAGGTCAACACACAACCTTGCTGGTCTGAGGTTAAATGCGCTTAAGTTCATCGAATACATCTCTGAGGAAGCTGGCATACCAGTAGATAGGCTTGGCATCTCAGGCTCCATCATGCTTGGATTAGAGGGAGAATGCTCAGACATAGATCTAGTCGTCTACGGTTTAGAAGAGTCGTCTAAAGTTAGGGGTGCTATCTTAGACGCTATGGTTGAAGGGTCAGTTTTACAGAGGCTCCCAGAGGCTAGATTAAGAGAACTTTACCTATTTAGATCCAAGGATACAGCGATGCGCTACGAAGATTTTAGAAGAGTGGAGCAGAGGAAGAGTAACCAAGGGCTCTTTCAAGGTACACTCTTCTTCGTCAGATATGTTAAAGAATGGGGTGAGGTGAAGGAGCGATACGGCGAGTATTCGATTAGAAGGCTAGGATACGCTAAGATATTCGCTAAAGTCGCTGATGCGAGTGAAGCACATATGTCGCCAGCGATCTACACCTTAAAAGATGTTTCTGTGCTTTCAGGTTCAAGCTGGCTTACTGTAGATAGGCTGATTACTTGGAGAGGTAGGTTTGCTGAGCAAGCGTCTGAAGGCGAGTCGGTGTTGGCACAAGGGTTTGTAGAGGAGGTCTCATTTAAAAGCGGTGTGATCAGACAGATGGCTATAGGTGAAGGGCAGCAAGACACCATCATACCGCTCTAAGATAGAAACACTCTATTCAACCCTTTCTAGGTTTGGATGCTAATATGTATTCATAGAGCTGCAGATTATCTCTAACCCCCCTCTCTACGCTGAAATGCTGCTCATAAATCGCCCTAGCGTTAGCACCTAACCTCCTTCTAAGCTCATCGTTCGAAAGCAATGTTATTAGCGCTTCAGAAATTTGCTTAACATCCCCGGGTTTAACAAGGTATCCATTAACCCCAGGCCAGATCTGCATCATTATCCCACCTGTAGCTGAGCCGATCACTGGTTTACTGAAAGCCAACCCTTCGGTGACCGTTAATCCAAACCCCTCTCTGATCGAAGGTAGCACTACAACATCACACTCTTCATACGCCTCCATCAATTCACCCCTAGGGATGCTCCCAGCGAAGACCACAAACTTTTGTAAGCCTAACTCTTCCACAAGGCTTCTTAAATGCTGCTCATATAGTCTTTTCTCACTCGTCTTCAGAATCTCTTTGGTCATAGAGCCGTCTCCTATAAAGACACACCTTATCTTTGGAAAAACTTTAACAACATTAGGTAGAGCCCTGATCAACCTATCTTGACCCTTTAGCGGATCGATTCTTGCCACACACAAGATGATCTTTTCATCTCTACTTATCCCATACTTTCTTCTGAAGTCATTCTTTTGAGGCTTCTCAACAGTTATAAATGGATTTATGCAGGTAACCTTGTCCCAAGGCAAGCCTTGTTCGATCACGGTTGCCACATATGCCCTTGTAGATAACACTACATTATCATACTCCGCCATATAACTGATGATGAAATCTCGCCAAGCTTTAGGTGCATCTTCTGTAAACGGGATGTGCCAAGTAAAGACCTTAGGTATTTTAAGATCTTTTAACATTCGCGCGAGCGGCAGCACTTGGTAGTCGTGGACGTGTAAAATATCGAACGGTTCTTTAGCATATACTTCTCTCACCCTTTCGGCTAAATGTAGATTTACTACCAAGTATTCGTTAAAGCCGTAGAGGTGTCTGTTTATCAGCTTCTCCTCAGATGCCTCAACGCCGTGAAAGACCTTCGAAATAAGGTCCTTAAATCTGGTATAACCCTCCATCACCCTTTGCTCTAGCTGCTCCTTTGGAGCGCGGTAGACCTTTATAGATTCAACATCCTCCTCTATCGGCGAATCCTTTGGCCGAAGATGTATTACAGTAAGCTTATGGCCTAATTCATGACATCTCCGCCCAAGCCAGAGAAGGTAGTACGAAACTCCTCCAGTATAGGGGAAGAAAGACTGGCTAACCGTGCAGATCTTCATCCGAAAATTCACCTTAAAATCTTAAAGGAGAGCTTCGCATACCCTTTTTTCTCCTCAACAGGCAAAGTAGGTCCGTAAAGCATAGCCATCACTCTATCAGCCTCACTTGTAGAGATCCACGCTCGATTCTTTAGCTGAGTAAGCCCTTTAAAGACCGCTGCGAGAAAATCTGAGTTACTAAGTAGGTTAAGTCGGCTGCACGAGTTGAGTAGATCTTCTTCGAATGAGCAGTCTTGCTCCATTGCTTCATAGAGTCTACTTTTCACTATTTGATCAAAGTTTTTCAGCATCGTCTCCAAAGACACCTTCTTTAACCAAGGTATCTTGCTGACCTCTTTAACCACTATAGGTGTATATAATATGTGTTTACGATCAGTTAACGTTTCAAAGCAGAGCAAGTATAGAGGTATTTGTATCAAAGTGGGTGCGGTGACCTCTAAGCTCTTAGGAAGATAGATCGAAACAGCCTGAAAACTTTGGATGAATGATCGCTTAATCTCAACTAATTTCTCTATCTGCGCAATAATTTCATCAGTTCTTCTCACCATCTCCTCGATCAACCTTTGCTCAGCTTCTATTCTACGTGTCATCTCAAGCTGTAGAGTATTGATCTTTCCTCTTATTTCGTCAAACTTAAGCCTGTAATCTCTATCAACTTTCAGGATCTCCTCGTGGCCTCTCTTTTTAACATCTTCGATTTGGTGTGGGATGCTTGCCTGACGAGCTCTATTTTCAACTATTGAGGCGTCAAGACCTTTAATCGCTTTCTCTACATCAGCTATCTGTTTACTTAGCTTAACTAAGTCTTCTTGGAGTCTTGCGTGTTTCTCATCTTCGTCTTTAAGTTCCTTCTTTAACTTGAGGATAAGTTCATTGACCGCATCTATCTCTAAGTTGATCTGTGATATGCGTTGTCTTGTGACGCTGAGCTCAGACGCAACACCTTTCTGCCCCTCTGCCAGATCTTCTAAACGGAGGCGTTCCATCTTTAGGGCCTCAAGCTTAGCAATCTGGTTTGTAAGTTCACTAGATATCTCGTTTCGTCTCCGCCGCGGCTCATTAAGAGGCTTTAATAACGCTTCTCTCAGCTGACGTAGATCATCGATCATTTTAAAGTATTCATCCTTCTTTTGCTGGAGGCGTTGGGCATCACCTCTAAGTCTTTCCCCCTCATCACGTAGAGCTTTAACCTCTTCTTCCAACTTCTTTTCAAGTTCAGCGACCATTGATTGATACTCAGCCCGTAACTCATCAAGTTTAGCTTTTACCTTCTCCTCTTCAATCCGCGTAAGATACTCTCTCCGAGAATCCTCGACCGCTTCTTTCTGCCTCCTTACCCATTCGCTGCTCAGGGTTGTAAGACGCTCCTTAACAGCATTAAGCCCTTCGATTTCTGATTCAACCCCATTCAACATCTCCATGAAAGTTGAAGCTTGTTGCCAAGAAACTCTTGGGTTCAGAGAGAGGGCGTTAGTCACAGCTCCTCTCTTATAATGAATGATGTAGGATTGCAGGTCAGCTACCAAATCCTTTTTTGAAATAAGGCTAACGATAAACGGTCTAGACGCTTTGACGGTGAAGAAGGTGAGCGCATGCCTTCTTAGAGTATCAAGATATTCTTCAGCAGAATTTGCCTTCTCAAGCTCGTTAATGAAGGTCTTAGAGTCTGGAAGTTCATCATAATAAATAGTTTGCGGAAAGAGCCCAAGGCCATCGATCATTAACCCCCTCCCATCCCTCCAAGGGGTAATCCAAGCTGAGTAGTAGATCTTAGCTAAAAGAGTGATCTGCGAATTATCTGCGGCTTTCTTAAAGGTGCGTTTACGCTCGCGTTCAAGGAAGAGGAGGAAGAGCGCCGCCTCTACATCTTCTGTGAAACCCCTTATCCACCCTTTCTTATCGATTTCAAGCGCATATGGTAGTATAAGCGGCTCTTCCTCCAAGCTTAAAACCTCTACTTTTACCACTGTTTAGAAAAGGGTAAACTAATAAGGTTTTCACGTGTTTTCTATGCAGCAACAGTGTCTTGTAAGATGATATTAGATTCACAATATAATTATCTTCAAGTAATCAAGGATGTTATTTTGTAAGATCACTTTTATTCCCGAGGTAGAAAGCTTAAAGTTTAATAATTTGTCCACTTCGGGTGTGGCATCCTCTCGCCTTCAAAGAGCACAAAAGCGCTTGATTCTACTTTTATCTCCTTAAACAAGGTGATGGGGATGTTAGAAGAAATTGGTAGCCCGGGGCAGATTCGAACTGCCGTCACCGGCTCCAAAGGCCGGTATTCAAGAGGCTTAAGCCTATGCTTGACCGCTGCAATCGGCGCTTGATGTGCTCCACCGGGCTTCCCGGGCTGTGCTACGGTTGGTTCGGTATACTTATAACGCTTACTTAAAGACTTCTATTGTTGAAGCTATCTTTTCTACCGGATCCTCCATTTTGTTGAGCATCTTTTTCGCTTTTGCTTCTATCTCTATTCTTAAGTGTGTGTCTCTAAGAATCTCTCTTACTGTTTTGGCTACCGCCTCTGGGGTTCCTGGTCTTAGGATTAGTCCTTGTTTGATCAGATACTCTTCGGTGTATAGTCTGCCCACTCTTTGCGCTGATATGGTCGGTACACCCATAAGCGCTGCTTCAACCGTCATAGTGCCACCCATACCTACTAAAACATCCACGCTCTTCAGCAGCGTCGGTCCGAAGAATGCTTTATCTAGGATTGTTACTCGCCCGCCGTATCTCTCTTTGACTGTTATCCTTTGCACAGGGTTTCTTGCTAAAATGAGTATGTTAGCTGCGCTGGCTTCGTTAAGTATGCTGTCTATAACAGATTTGGTCCACATTAAATCATCTGGGCTTAGGTAGTAGGCTTGAGATTCCTCGAGGCGTATTGCAATAATCTTCTTAGATCGATCTATCTGATTTAACTTAGGTTCAACCTTCGGCTTAACCCCACGCTTCAGCCAAGCAGCTGGGTCAAGGGCGCGGTAGAGCACAACTTTACTTCTCGGTATTCCGAAGCGTGTCCAGATGGATAAGGGTATAACCCAAGGGCTTAGAAGTATGCTGGCTAAGGGTGTTGTTAGTCTGGCTACCCTCTCAGAGTGAGGCGAATCGTTTACGCAGAAAAGGGGTATGCTTAATCCAAACGCTACTCTAGCGCATTCTGGAGAAGCGAAGCAGACTGCCGCTTCTGGAGCCTTTTCTAATATGTATGCAGCCAGCTTCCATACCCTTTCTGCGCTTGCTTCAAGCTTGCCGTATAGCGTTTCTCCGCCGTGCCTACCTATTGCTTCTGCTTCTACACCTAGAATACGCAACAAATCTACCACCTCAAAGTATTGTCTGGTTGTTAAGACCACTTTATGCCCTCTCTTCTCAAGCTCTTCGGCTAGCGGTGTAAAGAATAGGGCTTGCTTTGCTGTAAGAATGTCTATCCAGACCTTCACACCACGATAACGCACCCTTTCTATACTTAACTTTATGTCGAAGAATGCGAAGTTTGCAAAACATATTATTATGAGTGAAGTTGATAATCAGAACCGGGGGCGTAAGTAGTGGTAAATGTAGTCGTTTACGGTCTTTCAGCAGAGAGCTATAGTATGGCGTCCACCTTAATTAAAAACGGTGTTTCAGCGTCAATCGTTGATGAAGAGATGCAGATGGCTACACAACTCAACCAAGATATTATAAAGAACACACGTACCGTGCACGACCTTATAGGGAGAGAGCACCTTCTCTTGATAAAGCCTGTTGAAGCTGCTTTAAGCGAGGCACAACACATCTTCTTTGCACCAAAGATCAGAAGCCCCCCTGAAGATGTTGAGAGTGAAGTAAACTCACGGCTGCGTGAAGTAGCTAGAAACATGAGTAAAGGCACTACCTTAATCTATAATCTGCCCGTCGGATTAGGAGGCTCTGAAAGCAACTCAGCACTACTTGAAAAGATCAGCGGACTATCTATTAGAGAAGGATTTGATTATGTTTATGCACCGCTTAAACCCCTCTCAACTGAACCCTACTGTATAGGTTTCTTAGGGAAACCTAAGAAAGAGCTAATCAACCTACTTTCTAAACTTGGCTTTAAAGCTTTTAACACCTCAAGCTGCGAAATAGCCGAAGCTTTCCACGCCTCAAAGATCGTATCTACGTACTCTCTGCTCGCTACACAGATTGAAGTCTATAAAATGCTTGAAGCTGCCGAGCGTGGTAAAATAGGTAAGCAACTTGGTGGAAAAGACGTCTTCATCGACGACCTATTCTCCCAGATGCTTGACGTAAGGCTGATCTTATCTTCTCTACCCCCTAAAGAAACCCTGATGCACCTCACTTCAAACATTCTAAAGATAGTTGAAGGCTTCACTAGAATGCTTGTTGACGAGCTGAAGGCTTTGATGAAGGCTTTTGAATTGAAGGCGAGTAAGACTAAGATCATCTTAAACTGGTCGGTTGACAAGTATGAGATGAGAGGTGATAGGCTGAGGGTTCGTCAGAATCTGCTGGAGAGGTTAAGAGATTATGTGGGCGATATATTATCCACTTCAGCGGCTCCTTGGGATGAGAATAACATAAACTATAAGATTAAAGAGATAATCGGGGACTCTAAGACTAAGCTACTTATTTCAGGTTCACAGGTAGATCACAAGGTTCTATGGGAGAAGATTGCTAATGAGCGCCCTGTGGGTGAATATATATTCATAAAAGCTAACTTAATTTGCGAAACCACCGCTGCTAGAACAGGTAGATTAGAGTGATTGATATGCGAAGCGTGAAGATAGGTGTCATAGGAGTAGGAGGATGGGGGAAAAATCACCTGAGAGTTCTGAGTGAGCTAGGCTGCTTAGCGGCTTTTTGCGATGTAAATGAAGGTAGAGTTAAAGTTTATGAAAAAAAGTACGGTGTGCAAGGATACCGTTCTGTGGACGATATGCTTCAAAAAGAGGCGTTAGATGCAGTTACAATATGCACGCCAACTATTACACATAGTGAACTTGCGAAAAAGACCCTTAACTCTGGGCTGCACACCTTTGTAGAGAAGCCTTTAACCATAACATCAAAGGAGGGAGACGAACTTCTAGAGATTGCGGAAAAACAAGGTGTGATCTTAACCTCAGGGTACATCGAAAGGTTCAACCCCGCTGTTACGGCTCTCAAAGACATCATAGTGTCTGGTAGAGTAGGTGAGCCTCTGCTACTTGAATTCCATAGGGAGAGTAAGTGGTTGGGTAATGTCAGAGACGTTGGAATCATATTAGACACAGCTGTGCATGATATCGATACCGCAAGGTGGGTCTTTGGGTCAGAACCGAAGGTTGTATTCGCTAGAACTGGACAAATAATAAGCCAGAACGAGGATTTTGCAACCATAATACTCGGATTTAACCAGAAGAAGACCGCATTCATAGCATCAAACTGGGTAACGCCAAAGAAGGTTAGGCGCCTTATAACTGTATGCACAGAAGGAATAGTGACTATAGACTTCATAACACAAGATCTCCAAATCGATGATGAACATGGCACAACAATCCCTAGAAGAGAGTGGAGAGAACCTCTGCTTCTTGAACTGCAGCACTTCGTCGCGTGTGTAGAAGGAAAGCAGAAGCCAATAGTTACAGCGGTTGACGCATTAAATAATACCAAGATAGCAGAAGCAGCCCTGATCTCAAGCAGACATGGTGTGCCCATATATCTGGAATTGTAGCGTGCTGTTAACTTAAGGTCCACTCACCCCTAAGAGCCTTACCAGCTCTGTAAACCTGATGTGCTTCCTTCTAGCATCATGAAGGTAGATGTAAAGATGGAGCCGTCTGCCCACATGCCTTAGAGCCTCCTT
Source organism: uncultured Nitrososphaerales archaeon (assembly GCA_938029515.1). Lineage (GTDB taxonomy): Archaea > Thermoproteota > Nitrososphaeria > Nitrososphaerales > JAAOZN01 > JAAOZN01. The sequence goes on along the minus strand of CALJAQ010000092.1, from coordinate 596 downwards.
CAGACAATAGTCGTCGAAGCCCTCGGCGCTATCCTTGAGGTGGATAGCCCTTTCTATGAAGCTCTTCTCATAAGGTGAATGTAGTCTACGCATTAAGCCCAAGGATCTGCAGGCTTCAGGATACCATGAGCCTTCATCGCTGTATGCCTACCATACTTCTCAACGAGGCTTCTCAGGAAGGCTTCTCCAAAGAGCATATTTTGATGCCTTGAGAGATGCACACCAAAGATGAACCTAGGGATAGGTTCAAAGGCAACAGAGATCCAAGCTTCAGATGAAACCAAAGCTCCATCAACAAGACATCCAACCCTCACTACACAGCTACACGCACCCTTTCAAAAGGCCTAAAGCATCACACCTAAAACCCAGACTAAAAAGAATAGGCTGTACAACACAGCCTCAAAGAGACACCATCTCTTTGAAACCAAGGCATAAGAGCAAGAACTTTCTTCAAACCCTAAGAGAAAAAGACAACTAGACCATCAAGTCAAACTACGCTAAGTTGATGCGATGAGGATATAATGGGGGAGGCGTTTAAGGCATCGTGTGAACGCCTTGTTTTGTGGGTTGGATAAGAGTGGTTGCTATGCTGCTAT
>CALJAQ010000091.1 GCA_938029515.1 uncultured Nitrososphaerales archaeon | reverse complement strand
ACCTCTTATTTCTCCATACTTTTCTTAACTCGTTTACGTTAGCTTCTAAATCTTTAATGTTCTTAATTTTCCCATTCTTAACAAACTTTTTATTGAATTCCACAACCTTTAGAACCACTGTTGTGAAGTAGTTTAAGCCTTTGAAGGCTGTATCCACAACCATTAAAACTACGCTTCCTCCCGCTCCTCAGTTCTTAGGCATCTATCGTAATACTCCTTTAATCCAGAAACTTTTTGCACGTAAGTGTCAACAATTCTTTTTAAGAGAAACATCAGTCTTCTACCTACTGCCTTCTAAATAGTTCGTCGAACCAAAAGCAGATAGCTCAAGTCTAAAGACCTTAAATTCAAGCACAGATGAAAAGGGGAAAATGTGCCATGGCGTATAATATGAGTGAACGAATTGGCTATATACTCCTCATGACCTCAATAATTCGACGGAAAGAATTTCATCGCTCTAAAACTTCTCCTAACCACCCTACTAACGGAGGAACCCAACAGAGATTCGCTACAATTGTTTCTAACGCTGTATAAACCTGAGTGGTGGGACTAAACCCAGTCAAGCGAGCTCCAAGCAATCCTATTGGAACAATGAAAATAATTAACAGACTAGTGAGCATCACAGGTTGGCGAATATATTGGATGATAGCTTTTGACCAGGAGTGTTCTTTTCTCCAAAGGAAAATCAGCCCTGAAATATTGGCTCCAATCTGATCGCTAAGCGCATAAAAATATGGTATGTAAAATCCCTCTACACCGTAAACATCCACGCCTAGAAGGCGACTCATCCAATCGATAAACCACGGTGTAGACATTCCCATAAATTTACCCCATCCATAAGCCTCAGCCAGGGATCGTGTTGCGTGTCGGAATCGCTGACGAAGAGCATAAATCCCTTCAAAGATACTTTCACCTTCTCCTGAAAGAGTACGGACAATCCATTGTCCAATAGCGCTGAGCTGGAAACCTAGAAAATCTAACAAAGCGCCGAGAAAAAGTCCCCCAGCATACCCTAGGGTAGTATACTTGAGCAACTCACCGAATTCAGTTTTTTCCTCTGCACTATCCTTTACTTTATTGCTCATAATTTTCTTGCACGTTGCGTTGTTTTTAGATCAATAGTTAGCATACAGTAAAACTTATCAGTTTTTCGCAAATTCTCCCTGTCTTTAATCAATAGCTCTAAGCTTACAAGCTCACTAACCACTTTTTCAATAATCGCAATAGGCCGTGAACATACTCTAACATAGAAGGGATTTTTAGAGCTTCTGCCGTCTTCTGAGAGTTTATCAGCAAGGTCTGAAGTAGTGAAATGTTCTTTACCCTTAGATTCGATAAATCCTCTCCAAGCTATGAGATCTAATACGTTCCAATAGTGGTCTAAGAGAATCTTAGGCGAAGCCATTGCGAATAGCCCTTCTATCTTCTTCATGCTATCAACGTTACCTATTTGTATCTGCCTCTTTAAATTGTTAATCTGAAGTTAACTTGATAAACATTTACTTGAACACAGGTCTAATACCAATGAAAGTCTTTTTAAGCTTCGTCTAAACTATTGTGTTAGAAGCTCTTAAAATTCTTGCAAGCTCTTCCTGAGAAGAAACTTGCTCATTCTCTATCGTGGGCGTAGCGGTTGAATTTTTTACATTAATCTTCCTCGTTAAGGTTATGCCATTGTAGCGTAGCCACGACTTACATTTTTAAAATCCTTGGATATAGCAGGAGCTTTACCCACATCCTCTCTGGAAGATCTTGTTAGCAGGTATGAATTTGAAAGCCCATCAAACCTCTACTAGCCCACTCCAACAATCCTTTTGGAGTTGTTTTAATAAGCTCGCATAGCTTACCTAGCCTTCTAATAGCATCTTCAAGTGATTGGGCTTCCCTACCGATATTCCTAAGCCAACGATTAAGCTGAGGGGTGCTGAGAAGCTAACTGTAATTGCTTCCTTTTTCGACGTATTGCATCAAGATTATAAACCAAACTTAGTATTTAAAGTATTTGCACCCAGTTAGGAGCGGGCCCGGCGAGATTTGAACTCGCGACCCCCGGCTCCCCCCTTAATCTATTAGAGGGCCGATGCTCTGTCCATGCTGAGCTACGGGCCCGCTTCAAAGAAGGTTGAGGTATATGTGGTTTTTAAACTAATATCTGCCCCGCTTCAACCACCGGCTCTCCATCTAATATCAGCGTGCCTTTAAGTAGAGTCACGTCAAGGTGGCTTACGCTTTTGATCTTTCCTCCGAAGAGGGTGTTGTCGCCGAAGCCTATGAATACGGTGCCCCTTACCCTTTCATCTTCAGCTCCACCTACTAACTTGGCTTTAGGGTTTGTACCTACCCCTACTTCACAGAGCACGTTAGCATCCTCATCTCTTGAAAGTTTGTGTCTTAGAAGTGGGTAGGCCTGATCATCAGCCAAGTCTGTCAATCTGCCCCGCTGTATCATGCACATAATAGGCTTCTGAACCCTCCCAGCACCTATGATTGTGCCGTCTACGAACAGTCTTCCTTTTGCTGTAAATTCTTTTGGAGCAACCGCTACCAAGCCTGCGGGTATGAAGGTCAGGTCACCTTTGTTGTGCGCTAAACCAGTTGCCAACCTAGCCGTTCTTCCAGCAAACTCCATAACTAGGTTTGTGCCTGCAGGTGTCTTCACTTCTGCAATTCTAGCCTTCTGCAACCTCTTACCAAGGTCTTCTAGTTCCTCAGCTAGCTCCTCATAATTAATTTGCACAGTGCGTAGTAGTGTTGGAATGTTAATTCTAAACATACTTATCACTCTAGCCCCTTTTGCGGTACATTCATAGAAATAGTCGTAGGAAAATGGTTCTGCGCTGCATGCAAAAACGACATCCACATCGTCAAATACAGACTTGTACCTTTGTGGCAATCTACCATCCTCTAATGATTCGTAGACTGTTACCCTAGGTTCAGCCCCCTCACTCTCCACTACTTTCTTAATCGCTTCTAGTATCTGAGGGTCCTGAGCCTTATCTGAGATAATAAGCGCTCTTTCACCTGGGGCTACCTTTGCGCAGAACTTTACAAGTATATCAGCCGCTTCCGCTAGCGTAGTCAACTCTAAATTCCTTTAGAGGGAGGTGGTTAGAAAAAAAGCTTACTTTAACCGAAGGCGTTGTCAAGTAGCATCATAAGGGCGAAGCCTGCTACGAAGCCGAAGGTAGCTTCCCTCTCATGCCCAAACCTATGGCTCTCAGGTATCATCTCGTGGCTAACTACGAATGCCATACATCCTCCAGCAAACGCTAAAGCTGGTGGGAGCAGATGAGTTGACACCGCTATCACGGAGACTCCTACGATCCCACTTATTGGTTCTAAGAGGCCTGTGAGCAGGGCGTAAAAGGCTGCTTTCCTTCTTTTAAACCCTACTCTAATAAGAAGGAAGGCTACAGCTGAGCCTTCGGGTATGTTCTGTAGGGCTATCGCTACTGCTATCGTCATTGCGGAGATTAGTTCACCCCCTCCAAATGAGACACCTACAGCCAACCCCTCTGGGAAGTTGTGTATAGTTATGGCGATTATCATTAGGCTAGTTCCTGAGAGGTGTGGAGACGGTGGCCCCTCATGCCCTTTAAGTAGATGTTCATGAGGCACATGTTTGTCTATTAGGTATATTACGGTGGCCCCTATTATGAAAACTAGTGTAGCTTGTAGCACCCCTCCATATTCTATCGCTGGGATAAGAAGGCTGAAGGCCGTTGCAGCGAGCATAACCCCTGCTGCGAATCCAAGTAGCGCATCTAGTATGCGTTGGGTTACATCTTTCATAAAGAAGACTGGGAGACCTCCAAAACCTGTTGTTGCGCCTACAAGCAGGCTGGCCACTAAGCCTAGTTGTAAATTATCCATCTACAAGCACTCTACCTCTATTGCATCTTTCTGGTCAACCGTATTTTTATAAATGAGTTTTAGATTTAAATGTGTCTATGAGCTCAATAGATCAGTTTGAAGGTAGAGGTTTTCGAAGAGGGGAAGATGTAGAAGAAAGGTGGCTCACTAAGATATTAACATTATTTGAATCAAGGAGCTGGGCTGACCTACTCCGAGGCGCAAAGTTCCTAAAGGCTGATCTAACAGGTAATATATCTGATGCCTTGCTTAAAACGTCATTTATGGGGCTTGATCTACTATTTAGCGTAAACCCTCCTAAGATCAGGCTATACTACATCGACCGGCTAGAAAAACCACGCCACTACGCCCAGTACCTACCTATAGCTGTTAATTGCTTCGAGAGAGGGTGCTTATCTACCTCAGAGCCCCCGCAACCCAGCTCAGAGCTTATCAGCATAGCACGCTTCGGCGGAGCTGATACTATGCGTGGATATGATAGGGTCTTTGCAGCGCAGCTGCTTGGGGTTATGCCTAGAGCTGACGCTGAGGAGGTTGAAAAGGTTACTGAGCTGGTCGGAGGTAGAGTCGTCAAGCATCTTGACGCACTATGGGCATATGAAGTCGAACCTCTATCATCGGTTAGGGTGAGGTTTGCATATTGGGCTGGTGATGAAGAGCTTCCCCCATATGTCTCTACACTCTACGGTGCTGAGACACTACTGACTCAGATACCGATTGAGGATCTTAAAGCTCTAACCTTTCTCATAATTTCTAGGTTAGGTGCGGCATATAACCTACTTAAAAGTAAGGTTAAACCTTTTTAGCTAGTTTAGCGTGGAGATAGGTTATGAGTAGCGTGAATCTGTTAGATGTTGCTGCTCAAATACCTAAGAGTATCCGTAGCGCTCTATCTACCCAGCTCATCGACATACTGCTTAACGCCAAAGGTGGGGATAAGCTCCCAAGCAGCCTAGCAAAGAGCTTCCTTTACCTCTGGCAGAAAGATGAAATTGAAGGAGACGAGGGAGTTAAAGTTCTGCTCGAAGCGGCTTTGACACTTGACTCCGAAGCGGCGGTCAACAAGCTTAAAGAACTCAATCTTGAAGCTTATGAAACTATCCGAAAAGCTATGCAAAAAGGGTGATGAGCGGTGGTGAAATTTGGAGTAGAGTTTGTGCCTAAAGAAGTCTACTGGAGGACAGTCTACTATGCTATTCAAGCTGAAAAGGGTGGCTTCGATAACCTCTGGGTAACGGACCACTTCATCAACCGCAGCGTCTACGTCACATTAACCTTAGTACTCAACTACACAGACAAGATCAGAGTCGGCACTGGTGTAACAAACCCATTTCTTATAAGTCCGCTTGCAACAGCCAGCAACATAGCTTCTTTAAATGAGGTTGCACCTGGGAGAGTAGTCTGCGGTATAGGTGCTGGAGACTTGACTACTCTTCAACAGGCCGGTGTTCAAGTGGCTAAGCCTCTCTCGGCAATGAGGGAGGCTGTTCAGATGATACGTGCACTTCTCAGGGGTGAAGGCGTGCAGAACTTTGAGGGCAGCGTCTTTAAGGTAAACTCCGCTAAACTTGCGTTTAAAGTTAGGACGCCTATTCCGATTTACATAGGTGCTCAAGGCGCTAAGATGCTTAAGTTGGCTGGTGAAATCGGCGACGGTGTTTTGATAAATGCGTCGAATCCAGAAGATATAAGAGAATCTGTGGAGTTGGTTAAGGAGGGTTCTTTAGCAGCTGGTAGAGGGATGGATGAGATTGATGTAGCAGCATACACCGCCTTCTCCATACACGAGAATGAGGAGAAAGCGTTTAAAGCTGCGGTGCCCGTAATCGCATTTATAGTAGCAGGTTCACCAGACACTGTTCTCGAAAAGCATCACATCAGCTTAGAAGCAGCCAAGAAAATA
>CALJAQ010000090.1 GCA_938029515.1 uncultured Nitrososphaerales archaeon | reverse complement strand
AGCGCTTTTTGTAGACGGTGTGCTTAGACCAAGATGGAGTGGGTTGTTGAGGTTAGTTGAAGCTGGTAGGCGTAATGCTAAAACTGTTGCAGAAGCGCTCAACCTTCAGGAGTATGATCTGGTTGTGGCTGACGAATTCTGGGACTTCGTTGCATTTAAGAGTATAGCGTCTACCAGATCAGTGTTTTTGACGGATTTCATTAAGTTCAAGCCTGAAGCATCGCTTCTGCAATATGTTGCTTTACCATTCGTTAACAGAGGGTTGATGAAGGCGCTTCGTAAATTTGATCTGAAGATTTACGTCGGGTTAGATCATAGGGTAAAGATGGGTGATTTCGAATTCTACGGTCAGATCTTCACTCACGACTCTGAGGTTGCAGAGAAAAGTTGGGGTGGTGCTGTAATCAGTCTAGGTGGTACTTCTGCTGGCCACGTGCTGCTGAGAAAGGTTGCTCCAGTTCTAAGGGGTTTGGGTGTTGATTATAAGATCTTTGGCCCTGAGCCCTACTTCGTAGCAGACCCTCTACCCTACATAGCTTCCTCAAAACTTGTGTTAACGCTAGCTGGGTATTCAACATTGATTGAAGTGGCTCGATTCAGGAAAAGAGCGGTTATAACACCTCTGGGGCGCGACTTTGAGCAGCGTGATAATGCTAGACTGTTTAAAGATAGATCTGGATACAGGGTTATACCTCTTGATAGAGTTGATGGAGAGGTTTTGCTAAAATGTGTAAAGGATGTTTTGCATGAAACTCCTGACCCACCTATATTTAATGATGCTTCTAAGATGATAGCATCTAGGCTTAAAGAGTTGGTTAAGGGTTAGGTTGTAAATTTACGTTTTTAAGCTAGGTGTGCTATATGTATAGTGGTAATGTTTAGCGGATTGGATATAGAGCGCTACGCTAGGCAGATTTCACTATTTGCCATAGGTTTAGAGGGGCAGCTTAAGATAAAGGATGCTAAGGTCTGCTTGGTTGGTGTTGGTGGGCTCGGATGCCCAACCGCTCTACAACTCGCTGGATTGGGTGTAGGGTATCTTAGGATTATTGATAGAGATACGGTTTCGAAGACCGATCTGCATCGCCAATACCTCTATACAACTTCAGATGTGGGGTTGCCGAAGGTTGAAGCTGCCTATAGGAGGCTTAAGGATCTTAACCCTGATGTTGAAGTAGACCCTCTTCCTGAGGCTTTGACGCCTTCAAACGCTGAGCGTTTAATCGAGGGTGTGGATGTGGTTGTAGATGGGTTAGATAGGATTTTGTATCGATACGCTCTGAACCGCGCGTGTGTAGATCTGAAGATACCTTATGTATTCGGTGCGGCTATTGAGCTTATGGGTAGCGCTACAACTATCGTCCCGAATGAGACACCCTGCTTAGAGTGTATCTACCCTTCTGTAAGTGATGAGAGTCTGGATAGGTGTGCGGTTGTTGGCGTCCACCCCTCTATCCTAAGCATCGTTTCAAGTATGCAGGTTTCAGAGGCTGTTAGGCTCATAACAGGTAAGAAGCCTCATTTAGCGTCAAGGCTATTCTTCGCCGATCTCTCTGCTCCATCCTTTGACCTTATAGAAGTGGTTAGATCAGAAGATTGTAGGGTTTGCGGCTCTAATAGAGGTTTTGAAGCGTCTAAAGCTGAGGTTTTGGTTGAAGAGTCTTGTGCAAGAGATGGGCGTGGAACCTTCTTCATAACACCGAGTCGAACAAGCGTTTTAGACCTTGCTTCGTTAGAGGAGGCGCTTACGCTCAAAGGGTACCGTAATGTTAAGAGGAGTCTAATGGCTGTCTCTTTTGACCATAACCTTAGGATGAGGGTGCATATATTTAGGAGCGGGGTAGCGGTTGTTCAGATCTCTCCTCCTAGAGAGGAGGGGGATAAAGAGGAGGCCTACCAGGCCTACTTGAAGGCTTTAAGTACGCTCGATACACCATAGTGGAGAAAAATCTTTTAGCAACCTCTTTGGTAGTCTGTGGAAGGTGTGGATTAGTTGGGTTTTTTAGCTAGGTCTGCTTCAGCTGCTGAGTGGAAGACGGTTGCTAAGGCTGTTTCTACGTTGGTTGAGGAGGCTACCTTTGAAGCGTCCGCTGAAGGGATTTCGTTTAGGGCTATGGATCCTAGCCACGTTGCGTTGATAGATCTGTTTTGGCCTAACTCTGCTTTTGAGAAGTATGAGTGTGATAAGCAGTTTAGGTTCACGGTTAGGGTAGCTGACTTCTCTAAGCTTTTAGGTAGGGCTGAAGCTAAGGACAGCGTTGAGATCTCCTCTTCCGAGGAGGGGAAGCTGACCGTAAAGTTCTCTAACTCATATACAAGGGAGTTCAGCGTAAACTTAATCGAATCACCTTCTCAATCGACTCCTCTGCCGAAGATACCCTTTAACGCCAAGATCCTTATGACAGCGTCAACCTTCCAGCAGATCTTAAGTGACATAGCCGTGGTTTCAGACCACATCACCATAGACGCTTCAAGGGATAAAGTCTCCTTCGCAGGTAGGAGCGAACAGGGTTCAGCCTCAGCTTCGCTTGATCGAAGAAGTCCAGAAGTCCTTGAATTGACGTTGAACGAGCCATCCAAAGCAACCTACAGCATAGACTACCTACTCAACATAACCAAAGCAGCAGGCTCATCGAACCAGCCCATAACGCTCGAATATTCAACCAAGATGCCCCTCAGACTAGAATTCAAACTAGGAGAGCAAGGGGGGAAAATCGGATTCTACTTGGCGCCAAGGGTAGAAGAAAAGTAGAATACTCAAAAGACATTCTACAACTATCATTAAACGCACGTTTTCTAAACACCAGTACGCTCACAAATAATCTTTCAACCACCTCTGTAAGAGTGTTGAAATGTGGTGCTATGAAAAAGAACGGCTAACCTAACGGTGAAGTCACACTACTTTCTCTGCCTAACCCTTCTTCCAAGATGTATAGCATCCCCTAAAGCGTCTAACGCGGCTTCTTTAAACGCTTCGGATAAAGTCGGGTGTGGGTGTATCGTTTTAGCGATATCTGATATGGTTGCACCCATCTTCATGGCTAGGGTTGCTTCTGGTATGAGGTCTGAAGCCCTTGGGCCGATTATATGAACACCGATTATTCGCTTGCTCTCTTTTTCGGCTAAGATTTTTATCACACCCTCTGTTTCACCTAATGTAAGTGCTCTACCGCTCGCTGTAAAAGGGAACTTGCCTGTAATGAAGTTTATCTTCTGCTCTCTCGCCTGCTGCGTAGTTAAGCCCACAGCTGCAACCTCGGGTATGGTGTATATGCACCTTGGCACAACTTTAGAATCGTATGTCGAGTTTAAGCCCATCGCGTTCTCAGCTGCGATAACACCTTGCTCTGAGGCAACGTGAGCCAAGCTCACAGACACTACATCACCTATAGCATAGACGCCTTTAACAGAGGTCTCCATCCTCTCGTTGACCGTTATCCCCTTCTTTGTGTAAGCTACACCGGCCTCCTCTAAACCGAGGTTATCAAGGTTAGGTACGTGTCCAGCTGCGAGGAGCACTCTCTCAACTGAAATCTTAGATTCAACACCGTCTGTGCTGATGGTTGCCTCCACATAACCATCCTTCTTACTGACCTCCTTAACAACACTCTTAGTGTAGACTAAGACCCCGTTAGCTGATAGAATCCTCTCAAGCCTAATACCTATCTCCTCATCCTCCAAAGGTAGAAGCGAACCCAACATTTCAACTAAAACAACTTTAGAGCCTAGGTTAGAGTAGATCGTTGCAAATTCAACACCTTCAGGGCCCCCGCCTATTGTAAGAAGGGATTCAGGTATCTTCTTAGGTGATAGAGCCTCGTGCTCATTCGTCATAACGTCAATATCGCTTAACCCAGGTATTGGGAGTATTCGAGTCTTGGAGCCTGTCGCCAGAATAATGGCTTTACCTTCAACCTCTATCTTTGAGCCTCCTACTCTGCTTACCGTAACCCTATTCGGGCCGCTGAGCCTCCCTCTACCTTCTATTAATGTAACTCCATGTGAGTCTAGTAGGTATCTTATCCCGTTCCTAAGGCGTGAAACAACTTCATCCTTACGCTTAACCATCACTTCTAGGTTGAAGTCAATGGAGCCTAAGCTGACGCCAAAATCCTTAGCCCTTCGAGCCTCGACTAAACATTCAACACTCCTAAGAAGCGCCTTCGTAGGTATGCAACCCCAATTTGTGCAGGTACCTCCTAATTCAGCAGCCTCTATAAGAGCAACTTTACCTCCGAGCTGCGCAGCCCTTATAGCCGCAACATAGCCTCCAGGACCGCCGCCTACAACTACAACATCATATATGCTGCCGGACACAAAATACTACGCTTCACAGGTGGTATTTTTGGTTTTCTAGGTAAGTAGTTCGCCACGCTCACTTACAATAGCTTCAGACGGAACTTCAGGGAACTTTTCCCTAAGCTCTTTCTCAGCCACCCTGCTAGCTTCTTCTATGATCCGCTCAGCATCTAAATTCGCAGTTTTTACGTCGAGCTGGAAGCCTTCATGCGCCGCTGCATCCACAAGTATACCGTTAAGCAGGCTAGAGATTTCTGAGAAACCTTCCTCAGCCTGAGGCACAACTTCCGTAATTACGTCTTGAACACTTCTAACGGCTGCAGCGGCTGGAGCGAGTATAGCTGCCACATCCCCAGCATCAGTTATCGTATCGATTCTTATACAGATCCTTTCCAGAGCGAGTTTGGCGAAGATAACCTGCTTAATCAGCTTCCTAACCTGACTCAGCTCGTTGGCATAGATACTTGCCTTCCGCTTATTCCTCAGTTTAATGCACTTTATCACCTCTCCAAATATGTGCTTATCACGCTCCCTAAGGCGTGTCAACAACCTGTCTAAGGAGATAATCTGGGTTTGGATGGATCTAACCGCCTCCTCCAGCTTCTTCTTCGTAATATTCTGATTGCGAAGCCTCTTAACGATCTTTCTACCGAAGGTAAGCTTATCTGATTTATCCCATTTGGATGTAAAGTGCGACATGCTGAAACTACTTTTCTTCTAATAGCCTCTATAGCATCAGGTTCAAAAGCGTCGACAATCTGCTTAAAATGTGTGAACCCTCTACTACTGCAAATTTATCCATTTAGTCGAGAATTCTTCACATACTCTATCTTTGCCTAAACCAGCCAAATATGCTAAGGTGAACGATTTGCCCGACTTAATAATAATTTCGGCGGTAGGCCTAGTCACAATCGCCTTAATTGTAGCCGCAAGCTCTTACAAGAAACTATTAAAGGGCCTTCCCAGAAAT
>CALJAQ010000089.1 GCA_938029515.1 uncultured Nitrososphaerales archaeon | reverse complement strand
CTTCTTTATGTGCGGTAAGAAGACATCTTGGTATACAGCCATCACCCCTCTACGCTTAGGCGCAATTATAGCTGAGGCTAATAACCATATACTTGAGTCGATGATTCCATTAGGCTATAAGCTTGGATTAGCCTTCCAAATAAGGGATGATGTGCTCAATCTTATGGCTGAGGAGCGATATGGTAAAGAAGCTGCTGGAGACATATATGAAAGCAAGAGGACACTCATATTAATTGAAGCGCTTAGAAGATGCGGTGTAGAAGAAAGGGAAGAAGCCAAAAAAAATTTGGATAAGCCTAGGGCTTTAAAGAAGCCCGAAGAAGTCAAGTATGTTCTAGAGTTAATCAAGAAGACAGGCAGCCTCGAATATGCTAACAGCGTTGCAGAAAAGTTAGCGCAGGAAGCAACCCAACTCTTTGAAGAAGCCTTTAAGGAGGCTAGAAGCTCTGAAGCGAAGGCCGCTATTAGGAGCTTCATAGAACATATAGTGAGTAGAAGATGGTAGTATAATCTCTGGGAGGGGGGGAAGTGAGCGAGGTAGCGAATTCTGTTAGGAGCCTGCTACGACTACACGCCCTCTTAAACGCGACAAAGCATAGCGGGAAAGCTGATGTCGGCGCGGTGGTAAGTAAGGTCTTAGGTGCGCATCCAGAGTTAAGGTCGAACATCAAACAGGTTGTTGAAGTAGCCAAACGTATCGTCGAGGAGGTAAACACTCTCACCCGTGAGGAGCAGGTAGCTGAGTTGGGGAAGTATCCCACTATCCCCACAGAAACCAGGGTTGAAGAGAAGCGGCTTCCACCCCTACCCAACGCAGTGAAAGGAGAAGTTGTCGTCCGCCTACCTCCAGAGCCCTCTGGGTTTATGCACATAGGCCACGCGATGGCTGGGCTTATAAACTCCGAATATGCGAAGATGTATGATGGAAAGATCTGGCTTAGATTCGAAGATACAAACCCTAGGAAGGTTAAGCTAGAATATTATGATAGCTTCAGATCTGGCTACAGTTGGCTTGGGATAAAATGGGATTATGAAAAGAACGTTTCAGACGACTTAGAGCTGATCTACAGATTTGGGAGAGAGGTTATTGAAAAGGGTTTAGCTTACGCCTGCACCTGCAAAGAAGCGAGCATAAAGAGCTCCCGCTTCGCTGGTCTTGGATGTGTTTGTAGAGGGAGAAGCGTAGAAGAAAACCTTGAAGCTTGGGATAAGATGCTCGCAGGAGCCTATAGAGAGGGTGAAATTGTGGTTAGATATAAAGGCGATCTGTCGAGCCAAGACTACTCTTTAAGAGACCCTAACATCTTTAGGATAGTTGACCACCCTCATCCTATACAAGGCTCAAAGTATTGGTTGTGGCCAGTATATGATTTCGCTGTAGTTGTGGAAGATTATCTGTGTAAGGTAACTCATGTGCTAAGGAGCTTAGAGTTCCACGTGGCGTTGCAGGATAGGCTTAGAGCGCACCTAGGCTTCCCAAAGATAAACGTGACACAGTTCTCACGCTTCAGATTTAAGGGCACACCCGTCTCAAAAAGGCTGCTCAGACCACTAGTAGAGCAGGGGTTTGTCTTCGGTTGGGATGACCCACGCATGCCTACAATCATGGGGTTAAAGAGGCGTGGCATCGACCCAGAAGCCTTAAAGAACTTCACCTTAGATGTTGGGTACACTTCAACCGAGCATGAATTCGAGTGGAGTCTTCTTTTCGCAGCGAACAGAAAAGTCTTAGACCCTAAAGTCAGACGCTACATGTTCGTCGCAGACCCCATTCTCCTAAAGGTCAAAGGAGCACCTCAGAAGACTGTGAACCTCCGATTCCACCCAGATAAAGACCTTGGTTCCAGAACTATACAAACAGAAGGTGTCTTTTACATAGCGGGGAGTGATGCAGCAAATCTACAAGCAGGTAAAGAGATTCGGCTTCTGGAGCTGTATAACGTTACTGTTCAAAAGGTTAGTGAAACTGTGGTCGAAGCGGTCTACAGCGGGTCAGAGCTCAAAGAAGGCGTACCCAAGTTTCAGTGGGTTACTGAAGATAACGTGGTGCTTAGGGTGTTGGTGCCGGATGTGCTATTTAGAGACGGTGAATTTAACCGTGAAAGTTTAAGGGAGATTAAGGGCTTGGCTGAATCAGCAGCAGCTGCGCTAAAAGTTGGTGAAGTTGTTCAATTTGTCAGATTCGGCTTCTGCAGAATAGATGATGAAGGTGTAGCTATCTTTGCCCACAAGTGAAGGGGATCTTCTCCAGAAGTTGGTTGAAAGGCGTTTAAACGAATGGATGGTCAAGCCAGATTATGAACATTATGGGCTATCAAACCTAGTTGCAAGCATAATTAGATTCTTCGGAGGTAAGAATCTAAAACACAACCCAATATCAGAGCAGAAGTTGGATGAAAGTTTAGACGGCGTTGAGCACATAATTCTTCTGCTGGTAGATGGGCTATCCTACTATCAAATATGTGGCGTTGATGGGTATCTGCCTACACGCAGCTCAACCATAATACCTCTAACTTCGACCTTTCCCTCTACTACAACAACCGCTTTAACCACCCTCAACACAGGGCTGACACCACAAGAGCACGCCATAATAGGATACACTATGTATCTTAAGGAGATTGGAGTAGTTCTAAGTTTAACTAACTTCGCCCCTTCAGCGGCGCCTGAAAGCAGCTCCCTAATACAAGCAGGTCTAGAACCCTCAACCCTCCTTGACGCTGAGACGATACATCTGCAGCTAAGAAGAAGCGGTGTTAAATCAATTATAATGACGCGAAGGATTTATAGAGGAAGCCCGTTCACAAATATGCTTAGCGTAGGGGCAGATATAGAGGACTACGTAGGTGTATCTGAAATCTTTGTGCGAATCCGTAAGCTGTTGGAGCAAACCCGAACACCAACCCTGATCCTCCCATATTGGGATGGTTTTGACATAGCTGCACACATATATGGTCCTGAAAGCGAGGAAGCACAGTGTGAGCTTAAAAACTTCTTTGATTTATTGAAGAGCAATCTAATAGATAA
>CALJAQ010000088.1 GCA_938029515.1 uncultured Nitrososphaerales archaeon | reverse complement strand
GAGGTAAAAGAGTAGCTGATCAAACCCCACCACCCACTGAAGCCCACTAAACCTCACACAAACAGGTCAGAGATTCAGAAAGAAGATAGGCCTAAGACTCAACATTATAGACACCAACCTAATATTAAAATGAGTTCTAAGATCAGAAAAAGGTTCTAACCCTATATCGACAAAAAAGCCTTAGTAATAGTCCAGGTTTTATCTATAGCTTCTGGTTTATCAAGAAGCGGGTTGACGATATGTGCGGCACTCTTGGCTGGTATTGAGCATGAAGCGTTTTAGATTCTATTTCCTACTCTCCATCTCAGATGTGCTAGCTGCTCGATACTCTAATGAAGAGCACATTGACTCCAACGCTTCTCTTCCCTCTTTTAGTAGGTGAGTTTACCGCTGTGTTAGTAGAATATCCCTTAATTTACATCTTGCGTAGGATGCTGATAAGAGGGGCTTCTACTGGTTCGGATTATGTACCATAGCCATCGGGTTGATAGTGCTATTTTCCCTCTAGCAGAACAAAGATGTTGCCTTCTTCGACCTTGACCAAATACCTCTTTAAACCTCTTGTGTCTGAATCAACTGGCTTTGCTAATACGCTACCGTCTTCAATATTGAATTCTGCGTAGTGGAAGCCGCAGCGTAGAACCTTACCTGAAAGAGAGCCGAAGATGAGAGAGTACCCCATATGAGGGCAGCTTGCCTCAAGAGCGTAAAACCGATCTTGAGCGTTGATTAAGAGTATCTTGCTACCCTCTACTTCAAACTCCTTCATAGAGTTGGGTTGAACGTCCTTAAGCTCAGCGATCTTGTACCAAGGGCACATATCAAAAATAAAGATGGTTGTTAAAGATAGTTACTCGATGTGCCTGAATCTATGTGTGTAGGGGCCTTCTCCAGGCTTTCTTCTTCTGAAGTGACCTGAGGGGCGCCCCTCTAGTATTTCTTGGAACCAAGCTTCGTGCTCAACTTCTTCGTGTAGTATCGCTAGTGATATATCGTAGGTTCTGTGGTCTTTACCGCAGGTCATGTTGCATATTTCGGTGTAGACTCTGACTGCGCATCTCTCTGCTTCAAGTAGAATTTTGAGTATTTCTGTTAGGTCTGAGGGGTCGCTGGGTAGGTAGGCTGCTGCGCAGGCTGCATCGTCGTGTAGCTCCTTTAGGTCCCGGTAAAGTTCTCCACCTAGCTCATATATTCTGGGCACTAAGGTCTCGAAGTGTAATCGATCTTCTAGTCTAGCATCTTCAACAACTTCTTTTATTCCCTCGCCTTCTAAACCTGAGCAGCGCATCCTCAATAAAGTGTAGTAGTAGTAGGTTGTGAACTCTGCTGCCGCAGCCCTCTTCAACTTTGTTATCAGAAGGTTAACATCAACTCCAGCCTTCTCCACCATTTCTCTGCCAACGTTATTTGTTGTCTGGAATTTGGATATTTTCATTCTATAAGGTGTGTAATGTGGCTTCTTATAAGCCTTTTTAATTGCTACAGAAGGTTTAGGGTTGCTTTATGCCTGCGAACCAGATTTTAATAAACTCCTCTTCTAGTGGAGCCAATTTACACTCTCAAAGTACAATAAGATTCTGAGGCACCGCCCCTGAGAACCTTATTCTTAAGGCCTGGTTTGATACAAACGTTGTGTTTACGGTTTCGGTTGTAAAGCTGAATAGATTAAGCTGCGGTTTTACCTCAGTTTTACTCTCTGTTCCATTTTAAAGTGGTGGCTTCTGTCTGTTGAAACTAGACTGTTGGGTCAAGGTTAGTAGATGTGCATCAGCTACATTCCATGATAACCCACTACCATGCCTACAAGAAAAGCAGGTTAATAGCGACGTACTCATCTTAACCCTACGTGTAGCCATATATGACTGGAGAACATAAAGTTTGATTGTTAGAGGCTCACCGCTGCAAAGCAATCTTTAAACCGATGTATGTAAAAGTAGTTTACGCTTGGACCTCGAGGAGCGCATCAACCTAGTGGTAAAAGAGCCAACGCAGGAAGTGGTGACTAAAAGCGATCTAAAGCACCTACTTCAAACATCAGAGCACCCTAAGCACTACATAGGGCTTGAAATATCAGGGCCGCTACATTTAGGCAGCCTAGTGGTAGTAGGATACAAGATAAGAGACTTCTTGAAGGCAGGCATCAGATGCCTCGTCTTCTTAGCTGATTGGCACAGCTACCTCAACAATAAGTTCGGTGGAGACTGGGGTAAGATACGCTCAGCAGCTAAATACTATGATGAAGCATTCAGATTCTTCTGCCCAGGGGTTGAGACACTTCTAGGCTCTGACCTCTACAGAAACACTCCAGACTACTGGGAGAACTATGTCCGTTTTAGTAAGCAGATAACCTTAGCGAGGAATGTAAGGTGTCTAACAATTATGGGTAGGACGAGGAAAGAAAAGCTCGACTTTGGGCAGTATCTGTATCCACCTATGCAGGCTGTAGACATTAAAGCGATGGATCTTGATATTGTGCACGCAGGCATGGATCAGCGTAAAGTTCACATGCTAGTTAGAGAAGTCTTCCCTAAGCTCGGTTGGAAGAAGCCTGTAGCTGTACATCACACAATACTATCCAGCCTATCAGGCCCTGAGACTAAGATGAGTAAGTCTAAACCTTGGACCGCGATCTTTATCCACGATAATGAAGCTGAGATCAAGAAGAAGGTGATGAAGGCTTGGTGCCCGCCTAAAGTTGCAACGCAGAACCCCGTGCTCGATACAGTTAGATACATAATATTCCATGAATCAGACGCCTTCGAAATAGATAGGCAAGATAAATACGGTGGGAAGATAACCTTCAGCAGCTACAGGGAGCTAGAGGATGCTTACGTTAAAGGCGAGGTGCACCCAGCTGACCTGAAGTTAGCTGTAGCAGAGGCGTTAAACAGAGTAATTGAGCCTATAAGAAGGCACTTTGAAGCTAAACAGGATCTACTTAAAGTGTTCAAAGAGGATAGGAGTGAATGATCCCGATAAACCGACCTATACTCGGTAAGGAAGAAGAGGAAGCGGTGCTAAACACGCTGAGAAGCGGTGAACTAACAAACCCAGCTTACCAAGGGGGTAAGAACGTAGCGTCAGCTGAGAGGGCTTTAGCAGAATATCTCGGAGTGAAGCACGTTGTGCTAATGAACTCTGGAACAGCGGCGCTGCAAGCTGCGCTTCTAGCGCTCGATATAAGTGAGGGGGACGAGGTTCTTCTCCCCTCTTTTACGTTCGCAGCCACCGCGAACGCCGTTCTCTCTGTAAACGCTAAACCCATCTTTGTTGACATCCTTTTAGAGGATTACTGCATAGATCCAGAGGATATAGAGCGGAAGGTAACCTCAAGATGCAAAGCGGTCATACCTGTCCACCTCTACGGATACCCTGCAGAGATGCAAAGGGTCTTGGAGGTAGCGCGCGCACACAACCTTTACGTGATAGAGGATGCGGCTCAGTCTCTAGGGGCGACCTACAGATCTAAGCAGACCGGTTCACTCGGCGACCTCGGGTGCTTCAGCTTCTACCCATCTAAGGTTATAACTTGCGGTGAAGGTGGGGCTGTGGCAACAGACAGTGA
>CALJAQ010000087.1 GCA_938029515.1 uncultured Nitrososphaerales archaeon | reverse complement strand
TTAAGGGAAGCGTTAACCCAAGAACATATAGAAGAAGCGTATAAGGCGCATGACGTAGACTTCAGAATCACATCATCAGTCAAACTAGTTAAGCAAATCGCGCCACTAATTAATAGAAAGGTTAAGAGCGTTAAACTTGTTCGAAAGGCGATATTTTACTGGAGCAGAGATTCCAGCGTAGAAAGCAGAATAAGAGTGATGGTTGTAGATGAAAACAGCAACCCATCCATCGTAGAGAGCATAGCGCAGCTACACGAGAGACTGCTTGACTACACAATACAACTAACCCTACTTGCAAGCGACTTAGGCGAAGGGGAGCATAGATTGGCGGCTAGAGTAGAGGTTAAGTGGGGTGCACACACCTTTACAGAAAAAGGTAAAATACAGTCAACAACTGAAACAGCAAAGATCTTGATTAAACCCATTTTACATTAATCTACGGCTGCTGAGCCTCACCGTCATCTTACTAAACCCTAATTTATTAGCTATAATAGTTAAATAACATAAAGCTGAAGTCATGTTGAATGAACAAAAGGCATCTTATTTTGCTACTACTTTCACTCCCCATCGCAGTACCCTTATTCACTTCTATATCTGCACAACCCCAATCCACACACCGCTACTTTAATGTGACAGCTAGGCAGTTTGCATACGAGCCTGGTACGATCGTTGTAAACCAAGGTGATATAGTCACGGTTAGGCTTAGGTCAGCAGACGTTACACACGGATTCTACATAGCCGAATTAGGCGTCAACGAGACTGTCTCTTTCGGCGAGGAAAAGATTATTACATTTGTTGCTGAGAAGGTGGGGGCATTTAAGATCAGATGTAGTGTCACCTGCGGTCCACTACATCCGTTTATGGTTGGGGAATTAATAGTTGAGCAGAAGGGTTTGAATGTTGTATTTATAGGCTCTACTGCTATAATAATCTTAGTTGGAGTGGTAAGCTTCGCCTTAATTGGTAAGAAGCGTGTTAAAGTTGAGCAGTAGGTCGTGGTCGGTAAAAGAGCTTTTATCATCTTTTCTCCTACATAGAAAGGAGTTTGATTTAACAGACATCGGATTCTTCAGAAGGTTATTTAAGCATAGAGCGTTTCAATGGGCGGTAATTACACCTAACCTACTTGTCTTTGTGATTGTGGTCTGGGCTGGGTTTGTTGGAACACCTGTTGGAAACATGAACTTTGCTGTAGTATTCGTCTGGATAGTCTGGTGGTTTGCTTTGATGACCGTTCTAGTACCCCTCTTCTCAAGGTTATGGTGCTTGATATGCCCTCTACCAGCATTCGGCGATTGGCTGCAGCGGCGAGGCTTCATAAGAAGAGCAGCTAATTTCAAATGGTTCGGTTGGAATAAGCCTTGGCCTTCGCCGATAAAGAACCTCTGGCCTGTAAACTTCATCTTCCTCTTTATAGCGACCTTCATCGTGCTTTTAACCACCAGGCCAGTCGTAACTGGCATACTTCTCTTATCCCTCTTTGTACTAGGCACACTCCTAGCGCTGCCTTTTGCGAAGAGGGCTTTCTGCAGATACGTCTGCCCAGTAGGCGGCTTCTTAGGCCTCTACTCTATGTTCGCCGCCATAGAGATTAGGCCAAAAGATAGAACTCTGTGTGAGCACCACGTAGCTAAAGAGTGTGTCAGAGGCTCAGATACCAGCTTCGGTTGCCCATGGCTGATATACCCTGGAGGGTTGGAGAAGAATAATTACTGTGGTCTTTGTATGGAGTGCGTAAAGGCCTGCCCATATGATAACCTAGCAGTAAGAATAAGAAGGTTTGGGAAGGACCTTCTTGTAAAGAGCGGCAGAGCTTTAGACGAGGTATATAAAGCGCACATCATGCTAGCGTTAGCCGTCATCTACATTGCGATCACACAGGGCCCCTGGGGGTGGCTGAGAGACTGGGGGAACGTATTCTATAAACCAACATACGATTTCGCATTATCTGGGCTTCAAGGGTTTGCGTTACACGCTACGCTAGTATGGTCAGGAGCCCTAATTATAGCGCCCGGTATATTCTACCTATTCTGCTCAGCGTCACGTGCTCTAGTAAAGAGTGCGGCTTCTATAAAAAAGATCTTCATCGACTTTTCATATAGCCTAATCCCGATAGGCTTAGCTGGTTGGGTAGGCTTCTCCACACCTATAATATTCATCAACTGGTCTTACGTAGTTAATGTGTTATCAGATCCATTCGGTTGGGGCTGGGACCTATTAGGGACTAAATACATACCGTGGAAGCCAATATTCCCAGAGATCGTACCTTACATTCAAATCTTAGCAGTTGCGATAGGGTTAATCTACTCTATAAAATACGGTATTGAACTATCAAGACAAATCTTCGAAGACGAAGGAGAAGCGTTGAAAGCTTTCATACCAATAGCTATCTTTCTGATGCTTGTATCAATCTTGTTTATCTGGCTGTTTGTTGGGTGAGTAAGGTTGAACAGAACTGAACTCATAGCCTTCCTTACCATCATATCCATACTCATAGTAATGCCTGCACTTTTCTACATCTACAACAACACGCTTGAAGTGGAGAGAGCCGCAGCACAACCTAATGAAGTCGTAGTGTTAGGTTGGACGCCTGAGCACGGAGGCTGGCAACCGAATAAAATAGTTTTGATGGAGGGTGTTAAGACAAAGCTTGTAGTCATAGCTATGGATACTACACATAGCTTGATCATACCAGACTATAACATCGACACAGGGCCGATCAACCCTGGGCACAAAAAGGAGATAGAGTTTACACCTACTAAGAAGGGTGTTTTCATATTCTTCTGCGGGACAGTATGCAGCGCTACGCACCACTATATGACTGGTACGCTCATAGTAGAAGGGTGATTCTGTTTGAAGCGATGTTATGTGCGACAAGCTTATGTTCACAGCAAGAAGGTTGCAATCTACGCCATACCCGAAGATGTAGAAGTTAATGAAGAGGTAGTAAAGAAGGTGGGTGGCTACGCCTACGTAATAAAACCAGCTGACTCGCCGCTGAATTTTAAAGCAAACGGTGTAAAGGTGGTAAAGATACCTGATGAAGACTCCCTACTTACATTCTTCCCGTTTGAATACCTACTAGGTGGTAGAGTTAGGATCATAAGGGTGATACCGTTAAAATAAGGTCACCTCCGCTGGAACTCTTCTCAGACTCTCGTGCCTCCTGAGGTGGTTATACCAGAAGGCGAAGAGCTCTAGGAAGAGCGTTACATTCGTGAGTTTATGAACTCTGGCAGGGATGTTGTTGT
>CALJAQ010000086.1 GCA_938029515.1 uncultured Nitrososphaerales archaeon | reverse complement strand
TTCTAGGAAGAAAGCTATTTGTTTGCCCACTTGGATAAACAACTTAATCAAGCGTCTGTTAGGTGAAGCTAGAGGCGCAGAAGTATCCGAATCCATCAGGCAGACGCTGCTCTCATACCACAATTCAGCAAGCAGCATAGGTAGCGTCTTCACATTTAAACGAGCAGTAGGTGTAGCCGCTTGCACACTGTTAATGGTATTGCTGAGCGGCGTGATAACATATCTTATTATCGGCGCCGCACCTAACTTAAATGGGCTGCTGCTCTGTATAGGTGGATTCTACACATCACTTGTTGTAGGCAACCTACCTATCACTATAGGGGGTTCAGGCCTATCAGAGTTAGCGCTGAACCGCTTCACCGTAAACATATTCGGCTTCAGCGACTGGGCTAAGGTGATCGTCTGGCGCATCGTAACCTATCATCTACCATTAATAATATGTGGAGCCTCATTAATGGCATTAAGCTGCAAAGAACTTACTTTCAGGAAGTCTATTAAAGAGTGAGAACGTTGAACAAATCTTTAACCACCTAGGTAGAGCTTCCTAAGCTCAGGGTTGGCTAGAACCTCTTGCCCACTCCCTTCAAACCTCTTCCTTCCAAGCTCAAGCACTATAGCGTGGTCTGCTAGTTGAAGCGCTTTTTTCGCATTCTGCTCAACCATAAGCAGCGTGATCCCTTCTTTGTTAACCGCTTTTATGGTCTCAAAGATCATACTCATGCTCTGTGGCGAAAGCCCAAGGGAAGGCTCATCCAGCATCATTAGCGTAGGGTATAGTAGAAGCGCCATCGCTATAGCAAGTATCTGCTGCTCACCACCACTTAGGTTTCCCGCTAACTGATTACGTCGCTCCTTTAAAATGGGAAACTTTTCGTAGATCTTCGCCAAGTCTTCTCTTACTTTCGCGTCCCTTCTACTAAACGCACCCATCTCCAGGTTCTCTTGAACCGTCATAAGCGGGAAGACTGCTCTACCTTGAGGTAAGTATGAAATCCCCTTCTTCAATACGTGTAGTGGGTTTAAGCCGCTTATCTCTTCGTCTTTGAAGATTATCTTCCCTGCTGAAGGCTTCAATAGCCCATATACCGTTTTTATTAAGGTAGATTTACCGGCGCCGTTAGGTCCTATTATGCACGCTATTTCAGATTCTTTCACTTCAAAGGACACATCCTTCAATATGTCAACACCACCGTAGCCAGAGGATAAAGCCTCTACCTTCAGAAGTGTTTTACGCATATCTATTCACCTAAATAGGCTTCGATAACCTTAGGGTCAGACCTTACCTTGTTAGGTGAACCCTCAGCTATCTTCACTCCGTGATTAAGCACGATGACTCTATCACAGATGTTCATAATAACCTCCATGTTATGCTCAATTATGAAGAAGGTTAAGCCTTTGCTGTTGAGCTGCTTTATCAGATCCTTCGTCTTCTCTATCATAGTTGGGTTGACTGCGGCCGCTGGTTCATCGAGCAGAACCAGCTTAGGGTATGGTATAAGCGCCATAGCGAAGCTCAGGAGCTTCCTCTGCCCGTAGGATAAGTTGCCAGCGTATTCTTGGCTTAATCTATCTAACCCTACAAGTTTAAGTAAAGTGTCAGAGCGTTCAAGAGCTTCCTTTTCGAGTTCCTTAACCTTTCTCCTTTCTGTTAGAGCGGTTAAAGAGGATAGGCGTTGATGCTGCTGGATGGCTATCATCATGTTTTGCTCCACTGTCAGCTTGAGGAAGAGGCGTGCATTCTGGAATGTTCTTGAAATACCTAGAAGAGCTATTAAGTAAGGCATCTTGTTAGTTATATCCTTATCTCTGAATAATACACGTCCAGCATCTACTTTAAGGAATCCTGTAATACAGTCAAAGAGTGTAGTTTTGCCCGAGCCGTTCGGACCTATGAGCCCAACAATCTCGCCTTCGTTAATCTCTAAGTTGACTCGATCCACCGCGGTCAACCCATAGAACTTCTTCACTACCCCCTCAGTCCTTAATAGGCTCATTTGGCATACACCCCCTTCAACCTTCTTTTGTGCATATATGTTTTGAATCTGCCACCTACACCTTCAGGCATTAGAAGCACCGTGGAGAGCAGTATAATACCATAAACTATCAACCTATATTCTTTAGCCACCCTCAAAACTTCAGGTAGGATTGTGAAGATCACTGAGCCTAATATGGGTCCACCTATTGTGCCGGAGCCGCCTACTAGCGTTATAACCAGTACATGCTCGAGGTTGTAGAATTCAAATATGGTAGGGTCTAGAAACGTTATGTAGTGAGCAAAAAGGCTTCCAGCCACACCAGCTATACCTGCTGAGATAGAGAAGGCGATCAACTTATACTTTAAAGTGTTTATCCCTACAGACTGTGCCAACGCTTCATCCTCTCTTATAGCGATAAACGCTCTACCTATACGTGAATTTACTAGTTTGATTAAGAACAAAGTTATTATTAAAACTGAGGTCATCATAAGTATGTAGTAGCTCGCTCTGCTTGAGAAGCTCACCTCCACAAGGTCAAATAGGTTAAGTGTTGGAGAAGGTATTCCAGGTATGCCTAATGGTCCTCTCGTCACTTCAACCCAGTTTCTCGCCACTAGCCAGCAGATAAGCAGGAAGCCCAAAGTTGATATCACGAATGAGTGCCTAGAGAGTCTTAGGAATGGTATGCCTACAACCGCAGCAATAAGTGATGGTAAGATTATAGCTAGTATAAGCCCTATCCAGAACGGCTGCCTATATGTTACCGCTAAGATGGCTGATGTGTACGCACCTATACCGAAGAAGGCTGTTTGAGCTAGAGAGAGAAAACCCACGTAGCCAAGCATAAGGTTGAGGCTCTGAGCCAATATCAGATAGATCCCTGCCAAGATTAGGATATGTAGGATATAGGGGGATTGGATAAGGAAAGGCACTATAAGAATTCCAGCGACTATTATACAATATAACATTAGCCCTCCTATCCTCTTTACCTGCAGACTAGAAACCATTCTAAAGCACCCTTGTCGTTCTACCAAAGATGCCTTGAGGTCTTATGATCAAGACTAACATGATTATGAGGAAGGATAATCCATCCTTTAGAGTAGCTGAAACATAGCCTCCAACTAAGCTCTCGCCTAAGCCTACTAGAAGAGCGGCTAAAGCAGCGCCTTTCACACTACCGAAACCGCCAACAATAACTATAGCAAACGCCTTTAAGACGACAGCCTGCCCCATGCTCGGCTCAATAGAGAATATAGGTGCGATGAGCGCACCAGCTAACCCAGCCAAACCTATACCTAACGTAAAGGTCAGACGCGCCATCTTATTGAGATCTATACCAACAACATAACACGCTTCCCTATTCTGAGCAACAGCCCTAATAGCCTTACCTAACCTTGTCTTCTGAAGAAAAAAGTGAAGGGCTAAGAAGGCTAGGTAACCAGTAAGGAGAGCTACTACACGCTCGACACTGAAGAACACGCCAGCAAACTCTAAAGTGCCGGCTATACCTGTTCTTACGGTTTGCGGTGTTGCTGTGAAGAGTAGGAGCACCACATTAGCTAAGATCATGGAGATTGCGAAGGTGCTTAACACTTTGCTTTCAAAAGGTCTCTCCACAATAGGCCTTATCGCACCCCTTTCAACGAGTAGGGCGATAAGCGCTGAACTCACAACCGCCAAGATGATGCTCAGGTAATATGGTAGTCCAAGCCAAGCGGATGCTATGAACGTAAAGTAGGCTCCCAGCATATAGAACTCTCCGTGTGCGAAGTTGACTATCTCCAAAACGCCGTAGATCAAAGTTAGACCTACCGCGACTAAACCATATATGCCGCTTAAGAGCAGCCCGTTGACAAGGTGTTGGATAAATATTGTTTCAGCAGACAAAGCTCTCACTTAAAAAAGAAGGGGGGCGCTGCTACTTCAGAGCAGCGGTTTCAATCACTTGTAGTTTGAACTCTTTGCCCTTGATCTCGATGATGTAGCAGTATGGGAACATGTGGTTGTTAACATCGAATTTGAGTTTTAACCCTGTTACTGAATCGTATTCTAAGCCTTCTGCAGCATTTCTTATCGCGGCTCTATCATCTGAGCCTGCTTTCTGAATAGCTTTAGCTACGATGTAGACACATTCGTACGCTAGGAAGGCATTCCAGTGCGGCTCTTGCCCTGTTCTAGCCTTAAACGCTTTAACGAAGTCTGGGTTTCTGCCTCCTTCGAATAGTGGTGAATAAGGTGTAACTGTGTTGAATCCTTCTGCTTCCCCAGCTTCGATGTATGGTTTAAGTTGGGGTGCGAAGATGTCGTATCTGCCGCTTAGCGGTATCTTTATTCCCAATTCTTTGCTTTGCTTCATAATGAGTTCGATCTGCGCTGTGCCTGTGATGCCAAGTCCTAGGACATCTGGATTCAAGCCCTTGATCTTGGTTAACACAGCTGTGAAGTCTTTAGCTCCCTGCTCCACAAAATCTTTAGAGAGCACCTTAACACCGTATTTAGCGGCCTCTGATTCAAGTGTGTTTACTATACCCCTGCCGAAGTCCGTATCTTCTGCGAGTAAGCTGATGCTCTTATAACCCTTCAAATCGAACATAAACTTAGCTAATGCTCTAACCATAAGGGTGTCGCTTGGGTTTGTCTTGAAGACCCATTTGTTCCCCTGAACCCCTGTCTGGTTATATATCAAGGGACTTGAAGACACTGGTGAGAATAGTGGAACGCCTGCCTTCGCCACTATAGGCATAACGGCCAAGGTTGGTGAACTGAAGAACGTCCCTATTATCACGCTGACTTGATCTACGTTTATCAGCTTCTCAACAGTAGATACAGCCTCAGCGGGCGCACCACGGTGGTCTTCAGCTATCAGTGTAAGCTGTCTATTGAGCACACCACCTTTCGCGTTGATCTCATCGATAGCCATCTGCGCACCCCAAAGCGCCTGCTGCCCATAAAATGCGCCTGCTCCTGTCAACGGAGCTGAGAACCCTATCTTGATTGGTTTGGCAGGTTGTGTTGCAGTCACTGTTGTGGTTTCAACTCTTGTCTGGGTTACGGTTTGTGTGACAACATTTGTTACCGTTGTGGTTTGCGCAGCAGGTGCTTCTCTTGGTATAATGTAGCCTATTCCAACACCTATGAGAAGAAGTATGACCATAGCTGCTCCTGCAATAGTGTTTGATACTCCCTTACGTTTCCTATTTAACATAGGATTTCACCCCAACCATTGTTATGTACATTTTAAATACTTTTTGACTAAGCATTA
>CALJAQ010000085.1 GCA_938029515.1 uncultured Nitrososphaerales archaeon | reverse complement strand
ACGCGTATCTTCTCGCCGCTTCCTCAAGTTCTTGCGCTGCTGACAACTCTTACGCGACCTCAGCCGGTAACTTCATGTAGCTCTCCTCATCTATCATCTTTAGAGCTACTTGCTCGACTATGTTTATAGGTAGATTCAGCGCTACCGAAGCCTCTATTATGTTGTATTCACCACTTTCTTTAAAGAATCTTCTAACCCTTTCCTCCACCTTGCTGCTGGTAGCCTTCTTCAACGTGTATATGGCGTTGTCTGATTCGGCTAGGCTCGTAAGACTCTGCATCTTCTTAAATAAGGATTCGCCCTCTGCTTGCTGGATAGAGGATGGTAGTGGTTCGTTTACCTCGCTTGCCAAATATAGAGCGTACCTCTCAGCATCCTCGGTAAGCCCTTCTACACTGCCGTTTGGATCGAAGATGAAGCCGCAGGAAAGGTTGCTTAGGTCTGCTAAGGTCTGTGATAAGGTTCTAGTCGCTTCAGAAGCTAGGTTTTCAAGAGCTGGTGTTGGCCCCCCATCTCCATAAATGTGCTTCATTACATCCGCTGCTGAAGACATGTGGTTCATCGCTTCACTTATGTCACGTATGCTTTCGAAGCGCGTTATTATCTGGGTTAGAGCAGCCTCACATAGCGAGACAACGTTTATCACCTTCTTTAACTCCCTACACTCATCTGAGAGAAGCGTGGTTCTGACAGAGTCATCTAATCCCCGCGCCTTTTCCAGAGCCTCGATTAGAGCCTGCCTCCTCGCTTCGAGCCTGCTCTTTAAAATATGAAGCTGATGCCTACGCTCTTCAATCTTTAGGATGGCAGCCCCGATCCTACCTTTAAGGTCAGCCCGCCTAAATCCAACGACCCTTCTTAATAACCCAAACATACTAACCAGCTCCACATAGAGGAATGTTAAACAAAAAGGTGGTTGAGCCGCCACAACCGCTTCTTTCTGCAGCTGTGGTGGCATCTGCATCTCCGCTATCTATCCTCTTAGCTGATGCCTTCGACTGTGTCTGCCGCCTTTACAGAGCTTGGTAGATCAGGGAACCTTTCACGCATCTTCTGTTCGGCGACAGCAGACGCTTCAGCAAGTATCTTCTCTGCATCTTCATTAGCAGCCTCGAAGTTGATTGTGCTTGAACCTAGTTGACCTGCATCGACCAATATGCTTCCGAGTAGGTTGCTTATGTCGCTTATCTCATTCTCAGCTTCAGGCAGCACTGAAACAAGGCCGCTCTTTATGTTTCTAATCACACCCATCGCTGGAGCTAATGTTACCACGATGTCACCGAGTTCTTGAACGGTGTTGAGCCTCAAGACGATCTGCTCTAACGCGAGCTTCGCCGACGTGACCATTTTATTCATCTTTCTGATTTCGGCTAGCTCGTTGGCAAAGACCGCAGCGTGCTGCATGTCGTGCTTCTGTATGGAGGCGACCACCTTGTTAAAGATAGCTGTGTCTCTCTCCTTCAACTTAAGTGATGTTGCGTCTAACTTGGATATCTGTATCTGAATCTGCCTCACAGCTGCCTCTAACCTTGGCTTCAGTGGGCCGACTGGGCGGACCGCTTCACGCACCCTCTCTCCGAAACCGCCACCACTCGGTTTATTCCACTTGGATACGAATTCGGACATTTTAAGCACCGTGTTGAATATTATCGACCTTCTTTTTTATCGAGGCTGTGCTGCTAGATAAAGTAACCACGGTGACAATAGGAGGAGTGACAGCTAGGTTGGTCAGATCGGCGTTGGAGAACTTTGGGTTAAGCGAGTATGAGTCTAGGGCTTACGTCACGTTGCTAAAGCAGGATTCGCTTACAGTGAGTGAACTGGCATACCACGCGCAGATCCCACGGACAAAAGCGTATTCTGTAGTTAGATCGCTGGTTAGAAAGGGGTTAGCTGAGCTTCTGAATAAGAAGCCTACTAGGTGTCGCGCGCTTCCCCCTGAAGAAAACCTCGAGAATCTAGTCTTACTCGAAGAAAAGAGGGTCAAGGCTATGAAGAAGGAGATAGGGAGGCTTAGACAGATATATGAAGAGGTTAGGAAGCCTGTAGACTATGTGAACTACAAGTATATGGGAATAGGTGCTAAGGCGTTGGCTGGGAAGGTCTCGGAGATGATAGCGCTCTCCAGAACGTCTGTAAGATGTATCGTTGGTAGCTGGGGGTTGAGGGTACTCAGTGAGTGCAAAGATGCTGTGCTCAACGCACGCCTCAACGACGTAAAACTTCAGATAATTAGACTTTGGAGCTACGGTGAAGATTGGCGTGAAGGCGAGTTGCTACCAGGCTTTGACGTTAGGGTAGTCAGATACCCGCTTGGGTTAAATGTCTTCCTATTTGACGAACATACTATCATTATAGCTGAGGAGGTGACTGGTAGAGGTGTCTTTATACCTTCAACAGAAGTTAACACATTAATTTCAACCGGATTGTTTAAAAGGCTCTGGTCTATCTCTATGCCTCTGCAGAACATATCAACCATCTTATCTTTAAAGGATGGTGAAGACGCGCTTGAGCTTCTTGATCCAGATGGCGTGAATCAAGCGTTCGTAAGAGCTGTAGCTTCAACCATACAAGATGAAGAAACGGTAGGTCGGATAGGTTTAAAGTTCATCGAGGAGCTTGAGAACACTATGAATGTTACCATATTCAGAAGGCCCCTAGATATAACCTTACCTATAATACTCAGCCTACTCACTCAGAGCTTAGGTGAAGAGAGCTTCGTTAGATTTGACCCCTTAACGAAGCTGATAAACATCGAAGCGCCTGACGCGAAGATGCTCATACCGGCTTCGATCTGGTTCTTCGCATTAAGCGGTGTGCTGATGAAGAATGAAACGCCTTTAATTATACTGCAAAACGCTCCCCACCCAGATGAGCATAAGCATATACTGCAGGCTAAGATATCTGCTAAGAGTGCAGTTAACCCTTAAAGAGGTGTTTATGCCTAAGCCTTTTGATGCAGGCGGTCTTCATCTCAGATATCCACGGTAACTTAGAGGCGTTGAACGCTGTTGCAGCCACCTTACCTGATGCGCCCATCTACTGCCTGGGGGATGTAGTAGGCTACGGTGCAAACCCCAACGAAGTTGTCGAATGGGTGAAGGAACATGTTGAAGTCTGTATCCTAGGAAACCACGAAGCAGCGGTGTTAACAGGTGATGTGTCTTGTTTCAACCCAGCTGCGGCAAAAGCCATTATGTGGACTAAGAGGGTAATCAAACCTGAAAACCTACGTTTTCTGTATAACCTAGCTGATAAAGTGAAGTTGAAGATAGCAGGCTTAAAGACGCTACTTGTCCACGGAAGCCCAGACGATCCGATAAACGAATATATCTACCTTGAGACTCACGCCGACCTCTTCGATATTTACCTATATAGAGAGGGGGTTGATCTAATTGGCATGGGGCACACCCATATACCATATGCTTGGCGCTCAGGTAGAGGATTGGTCTTTAACCCTGGCTCTGTCGGTCAACCACGCTCTGGGCATTCAGAAGCCTGCTACGCAGTATTAGAATATGATGGCTCTACTCTGCAAATAAAGCATAAGCTAATACCTTACGACATCGAATCTGCTGCGAGTAAGATACTTGCATCCGGCCTACCTACCTTCCTAGCGAGCAGACTGTTCTCAGGTACCTAAAGGAGCTAAAGGCTTTAAATCAAGCATCTTATGCCTCAATACGGGAAGAAGTTGGCTGACGAACCAGAGAGCATCGACCTGCCTGAGATGAGTAGCCGATTTAAACCTAAGGATCTGGAGGAGAGTGTGAGGAAGAGATGGGAGGCTATAAGCTTGTTGAAGTTGGTTAAGGATGCTAGGAGGGGGTGTAGGAAGATTGGGTTTGTAGAGGGCCCTCCTACCTTAAATGGCGAGCCGCATATAGGGCACGTTAGAGGAAGGGTCATAAAAGACCTCTGGTTCAGGTTTATGACGCTTAGATGGTTTGATGTGGTATTTAGAGCTGGTTGGGATACACAGGGGCTTCCTGTTGAGCTGCAGGCTGAGAAGGAACTTGGGTTGACGGGCAGCAAATCTGATAATCTTAAGGCTGTAGGAGAGGAGAAGCTCGTCGAAGCGTGTAAGAGGGTGATACACCACTACTATTTGAAGTGGCGTGAAGCAGATAGGCTTCTAGGCCTTTCTATGGATTATGATGCGGCCTATTGGACATATAAAGATGAGTATATTGAGAGAGAGTGGCGTTATCTTGAAGAAGCGTTCAAGCGT
This sequence comes from uncultured Nitrososphaerales archaeon, assembly GCA_938029515.1. Lineage (GTDB taxonomy): Archaea > Thermoproteota > Nitrososphaeria > Nitrososphaerales > JAAOZN01 > JAAOZN01. The sequence goes on along the minus strand of CALJAQ010000085.1, from coordinate 7,370 downwards.
GGGCTGCTCGGAGAGGGGTTCAGAGTAGTAGCGTTCTGCCCAGGGTGCCAGACCTCGCTGAGCCACGCTGAGGTGAGTCAGAGCTATGATGTGGTTGAGGATTTATCGCTCTATTATAAGGTGAGGGTGCGTGAATTAGATGCCTATCTAATACTATGGACAACGATGCCCTTCACGGTTGTTACTGATGTTATGGTTGGGGTTAAGCCTGAGGCTGAATACTGCCTTGTTTCAGTTGAAGGGGAGCGTTGGATAGTTGGAAGGGATAGGTTAGATGAGTTGATGAGGGAGCTTGGTGTAAAAGACTATCAGGTGCAAGGTGTGAAGAAGGGTTATGAACTTGAAGGCTTACGCTACATACACCCCTTACAAGATCTTATACCAGCTCAGCTTGAACTGGATCAGAACCCAAAGGCGCATGTTGTTGTTGCCGAAGAGTTTGTTGACACAACAACAGGCTCAGGCTTGGTTCATATGTCTCCAGCTAATGGTCAGGAGGACTTTGAAACCGCTGTGAAGCGTGGCCAACCCATATTCAACCCTATAGATGATCAAGCTAGGTTTACTGAAGAGGCAGGGGTCTTCGCTGGTATGTTTGTGAGAGATGCAGATGTTAAGGTTTGTGAGCTTTTACGTGAGAAAGGAGCTTTACTTAAGCTTGGAACAGTTAAACACAGCTACCCTCTCTGTTGGCGCTCACACCACAAGATCGTCTGGCTTGCTAGGAGAGAGTATTTTTACTGGGTAGATAAGCTAGGCGACTTGGCTTATGATGCTGCATCCAAGGTAGAATACTTCTATGAGCCTCCTAGAAATAGATTCCTTGAGATAATAAAGGAGAAGGTTCCTTGGTGCATATCACGGGAGAGGGTGTGGGGCACCCCTCTACCTATCTGGGTCTGCAGAAGCTGCGGCCATAAACAGGGCTACTTCAGTAGAAAGGCGATTTTAGAGAATGCGATTGAGCTACCAGATAGGCCGGACTTTGAGCTACATAGACCTTGGATAGACCGCGTGATTACCCGCTGCCCAAAGTGTGGAGGGAGGTGTGAGCGTGAACCCTTCGTCTTAGATACGTGGCATAATAGCGGTGCAGCGCCTTACGCTTCCCTAGGTGATGAATACGCTGAACTTGTCCCTGTAGATTTTTTGACTGAGGGTATAGATCAGACTAGGGGGTGGGCCTACACCCTTTTAATCGAGAATGTTATATTGAAGGGCGCTCCAGAAGCGCCTTATAAGGCTTTCCTCTTTCAAGGGCATGTCCTCGACGAAAAAGGGAATAAGATGAGCAAGAGCCTTGGGAACATAGTAGAGGCTTCTGATGCTCTAACCAACTACCCTGTAGATGCTCTACGCTTCTACCTTATGTGGAAGGCTTCACCTATCGACAGCATAAACTTCTCAGCAGAGGAGCTTAAAAAGAGACCTTACCAAGTTATAAACACACTCTATCACCTGCATATCTACTACCATCAGAACAGCAGCTACGACTCCTATAATCCAGCATCACACAGCCTATCTTGGGTTAGAGCTAAAGGGCTGCTGAAGCCACCTGACCTTTGGCTCCTCTCGAAGCTGCAGAAGCTTAAGAAGGTGGTGTCAGAAGCGTATGAGAGGGGGCGCTACCACGAGGGGTTAAGAGCGGTAGAGGTTTTTCTAATAGATGATCTAAGCCAGACATACATACCGATGACGAGAACAGTGATATGGGACGATAGCCCAGAGACGCTGAATGCTAGATTCGCTGTATACGCTGTACTGAGAGAGGCTTTAACAACACTCGACATACTTCTACATCCCGTCTGCCCATATGTCACAGAATACCTCTACCTTAAAGCGAAGATGGGTCAGCTTAAATCGATCCTGCTAGAGTCCTGGCCCAAGGTGGATGAAGAATTAGAGAACGAAGAGTTGGAGGAGGAGTATGACGCCCTGAGAACACTCGTCTCCCTAGCTAACAGCGCAAGGATGGCGGCGAAGATAAAGCGGCGCTGGCCTCTGAAGAAGGCTCTAATCTTCGCACGCGGCACCTCAGCTAAGGCTGTGAAGAAGCATCGAACCACGTTTTTGGAGATGGTAAATGTGAAGGAGGTTGAGTTAAGAGAAGACGATGCGGAAGCCCCTCTAATATATGAGGTTAAGCCTAGAATAGATCTTTTGCGGAAGAATTTTAGAGAGAAAACGCCTTTAGTGGCGAAGGCCTTAGCTGATAAACCGGCTTCACTCCTCCTTAACGAGATCAAATCTAAAGGGTATATAGAAGTGGAGGTAAGTGGTGTAAGACACAGAGTCGAAAAGGAGATGGTGGCGATAGAGGCGAAGCCTAAGCAAGGCTACACCTACGCTTCAAAAGACGAAGTTATGGTCTTCCTTACTGTCGAGAGAGATAAAGATCTGATGGCTGAAGGTATGCTCAGAGATATCGCGCGGAGGATACAAGCGCTGCGGAAGGAGCTGGGCTACAACCCTACTGAAATGTTGACTTCAGCGAAGATCTATGGGTTAAGCGACGAGTGGGTAGATGCGCTTACACCACTGCTTGATAGGTTAGCGTACCTAGTCAGAGTCAAAAGAGCAGAAATAATAAAAGAAACCGATTCAAGGCTCCGATGGGTTGAAACCGACGTTGATGGGGCGCCGATAAAGATAGCGTTAGAGTGAGTCACGGAAAATACTTCTGGAGAAGAGCTTTTTCAGCAACCTCAGCGAGCCAATCTATACTAGGAGCCTTCAAGGGAGCCTTACTTAAAACCACAGCCAAGACTTCTTCAACCGTATCCGCAACACTCTTATTCGTTGTGTCATGCTCGCTGACCTTCTCCACACCAAACGCCTTAAGCGCTTCAGCCGCCACTACACCCAGAATCTCGGCAGCCACATTCTCTCTAACCTTATCTTGGCTGTACCCTCTAGCGGACAACCTCTTTTCAAGCACGTTAGGTGCACACCTTAAGAGTATAGCCAACTCAACCTCACCCCTCTTTAAGACAGATGGGAGAAGGTGGCTACTCAATACAATAGGTTTGCCTTTAGTTATAGGTAGCAGAAACCTTCTCAGCTTGCTGGTTGAAACCACATACTCTTCACCATATTTACCTATCACAGCACCCCTTTGAATCGAGAATTCATTAACATCCAAATACTCTATCTGTAGATGTGAAGATAGAAGGCTTGAAACGGTCTTCTTGCCTGTACCAGGTGTGCCTACAACCGCTATGATACCACTAACCATATCTACTTAACCATCCGCAACCTAAGCGCCTTCACCAGAAGATAACCTATAAAGTTGATTGAAACTGTAGAACCTATTAACACACCTATGATAGGCAGCTCCCACAAAGGTGAACTCAAAGGAATCTGGGTGAGCAAAGTTATATACCCACCTACTATAAAGCTTACCACAATGTTAGCAGAGGTGCATCCGAGCAGCCAAGAGCCTCTGAATCGAAGCCGAGCAACCCACATAGCGAGGTAAGATGCGACGAGATTAGCAGCAGTCCCGCCTGCAATATCTACCGCACCGAATGGGCTACCCAAGGCGTTCGCCACCAAGTTCCCCGACGCCACACCTAAAACCACAGGCCAACCCCTAAGAATAGAGAGTGGGATAAGAGCATCAGCAACCCTAACTTGAAATACACCGAAGCTTATAGGCAGAAGCGCAAGAACACCAATAGCATAGAGAGAAGCGAAGAGCGAAGCTTCTGCAACACTCCTACTTTTAACACACCCACCTCCTTAACCCGGGGTTTATTAGGCGGAACGGGTGGAGGTGCCCCCACTCACCCGCCTAGCATAAGGGTTTAAAGGAAGCATCTAATAAAGGTATGCTGAGATCTACGGTAATTGTCAGGATAACGTTCTTTATTGACACCCTATGTAACATCCTCAACGGCAATGGAAAACTCATCAAATACAGCGGAGGCGAGATTAACACAATCGTCTTTAACCATCTTAGTGGTTTTGTTTACACCGCTTTTGCGAATGCAGCCTTCTTAAATTTGGACTTAACGGGTAAATGTTTAGAACTTTTGTGAGCAGCAACTCATCTTTATTTATGAAAACTTTTTTAAAATAATAATCTTGTAACCGCCTCGGTGGAAAAAGTTTTTAATAGGCGCTGCTTTCTCCTTTATTAATGAGGTGGTTTACATTACTGTAATTCTTGTAAACCCGCCTCAAAGGAATGATATAGGGCGAGCATTAGGTATAAAGGCTCCGCCCATGGGGCTTATGTATTTAGCAGCGGTTTTGAGGGAAGCAGGGGAGGGGGTCGAGATTATAGATGCTGACCTTCTTGAGTTAGATGTAGAAGAGGCTGCGAAAGAAGTTTGCAGTAGGCATCCTAGTATAGTTGGGGTTACCGCGACTACGCCTACAGTTAAGAATGCGTTAAAGGTCATAAGCTCTGTAAGAGATAAGGATCGAGGAGTGGTCACTGTGGTAGGCGGTGTGCACTCCACCTTTATGCCTGAAGAGACTCTTCAGAGCTGTGAAGCTTTAGATATTGTTGTAATAGGAGAGGGTGAGCAGACACTTCTCGAGCTCACCAGAACCCTGAAAGGTTTCCAATGGGGTGAGAAAAGAGACTCGGCTGCAAAAGAGTTTGCTGAGCGAGTATCTAAAGTGAATGGGATAGCCTATCGCGACCCTTCAAACCCCAAGCTAATCAGATACACCCCGCCTAGAGCATTCATCGATAACCTTGATGTTATTCCACTTCCAGCTAGAGACCTCGTCCCGTTTGAGCACTATAAGGTTCTAGGTAAGGATGCTTCAATAGGTGCTATAATAACTAGTAGAGGCTGCCCCTACGGCTGCACATACTGCTCGTCTTCAAGGATAGGTGGGCTAAAGTTTAGGGCTAGAAGTGTTGACAACGTTCTTCTTGAGATACAGGAGCTACACTATAAATATCGCTTAAGGCACATCGAGATCATAGACGATATATTCACACTCAACCAGAGGCGTGCATTCGAATTCGCGCAGAAGCTTAAGAACCTACGGCTAGATGTAGAGTGGCACGCATCGTCAAGGGTAAATACTATCTCAAGAGACCTTCTAAGATCGCTCTTCTCCGCAGGTCTGAAGACGCTTTATTTCGGAGTAGAATCTGGTTCACAACGCATCTTGGATCTCATGAAAAAGAAGATTAGGTTGGAGCAGATTCGGGAGGCTTTCAGAGTAACGCGTGAAGAGGGTATAAAGCCTTTCGGATCCTTCATACTAGGTTACCCTACTGAAACGCTTGATGAGATGAAGCAGACAATCAAGTTTGCCTCTGAAATAAACACGGAATACGCACAGTTCTGCGTCTTAACACCCTACCCAGGGACTCCCGTATACTATGAGTTAAAGAGCAAAGGACTTCTCCTAACAGAGGACTGGGATAAATATACTACATTGGAGCCTGTAATAAAATATGAAGCCTTCGGATATACAGCTAATCAGGTTAAAAAGATGCTGAACTACGCTTACAGACACTTCTACCTCAGACCGCGCTATGTATTAAAGCACATTAGGTTGCTACCTACAATATTGGGTGTATTGTTAAGAAACTACATCATCCCTACACTACGCTTAGACCATATAAGAGTTTCTAAACATAGCAAGGCAAGTAGCCGCCTTCAACGCTAAAAGGTGAAGGAAGGTGGCTAGGATTGTCCTTACTACCGATCGAACTCTAATAAGCGAATACCGCCACATACCATTAGGAGACTTTGCAGGCTGCGCACCAGCAAACAGATTACCGCCAGCCCTCTTCAACTTTATAGCCCCAAAACTGCCCTCCCAAAACGGTTTAGCCATAAGAGCCCCATATGGGCTCAGAAAACTCGAAGCCGCGCTCCTAAAAGGCTTTCCGGAAGAGGATATAGTCGTTGCGCACCCAGATCATTTAGAGGAGTTCATAGGACCTGAGACGAAGATCGTAGGTGTCAACACGATGGATCCTTTAGGTTTAGGTCCGGTTAGCAAGCTCTTCACATGGGGTGGATCATACCTCTCCTACACGATGCTAAGCTTCTACACGCTCGTCAAAAAGATTCAAAGCGTGAAGGAGCAGCGTGGGGCTAAGTTCAAGCTTGTTGTAGGCGGAGGTGGGGCCTGGCAGTTTGAGAATAGGTTAGAGGATGTTAGGCTCTTTAAGATAGATCACGTTGTGATGGGTGAAGTCGATAACATCGCACCTACGCTCTTTGAGCAGATCGAAAACGATGATTTGCCTGAGTTGATTAAGATAAGAAGCTACCCTAAGCCTGAAGAAGTAGTCCCTATTGTGAAACCCAGTCTGCACGGCTTAGTCGAAGTTATGCGGGGATGTGGTCGAAACTGCCAATTCTGTGAAGCAAACCTTCGCATAGCAAGATACATCCCTCTAGAAACCGTCAAAAGGGAACTTGACGTAAATACAGCGAGCGGTTTAAGCAACGCTTGGGTTCAGAGCGACGACATCTTCCTCTACGATGTTGAGGATAAACGTAGTTTCACACCGAACAGAGAGAGCCTAATCAACCTCTTTAAAACGATCATGTTCCACAAAGGTATAACACATAGTAATCCAACACACGGAAGCGTAGCGCCAGTAGCAGCAGACCCCCTAATGATAAAGCAGCTATCAGAAATCCTTAGAAGCGGGCCGAATAGATTTGTAGGCATACAGCCAGGCTTAGAGACTGGTTCAATTAGGCTGCTTAAGAAGTATATGCCTCAAAAAGCGAAACCATTCTCAGTCGAAGAATGGTGGGAAGTAGCGCTGCAGGGTACAAAGACCTTTAACGAAAACTATTGGTTTCCAGCATACACACTTGTATTAGGCCTACCTGGAGAAGAAGAGGAAGATATATGGGATACAGTTAGACTCATAGCGTTCCTCGAAGAAAAGCTCCCCAAGATGATAGGTGAAAAGGCTCACTTCGTTGTCACACCATTAAGCTTTGTTCCAGTCGGCGCGCTAAGGGGGAAAGAATTCTATAACCCAAAGGGCTTCAGTGAAGCAATGTTTTGCCTGCTCTACAGATGCTGGCGACACAGCCTATTTGAAGTTCAGAGGCTCTCTATAAACTTCTTCCGTATGCACCCAGCCTTCAAAGCAGTCTTCTACCCAATACTAAGATTTAGTCTTTACGTAGCTATAGACAGGTTAAGAGCTTGGGGCAAATCGATGGGCTATGATCCGGAAAAACCTCTACTCATCAAAGCGAATTGACAGCTATAGAGGACTACACGGTGTTGTCCTAAAAGCGCTTAGTTAGGAGCTTCTTTGCCCTATGGTAGGTTCTTCTGCTGATCTTGCCTTCTTTGAGGTCTTCGCTTAGGGTCTTCAACGCTTCTTGAAGGCTTTTTGCGTTGAGATGCTTCTTGACCTT
>CALJAQ010000084.1 GCA_938029515.1 uncultured Nitrososphaerales archaeon | reverse complement strand
TCTTAGTAACCCCGTAAAGCAGAGTGAAGCCAGAAGCTATAAGTATCCAAGTTGCGCTGATAGACGCGCCGAAAAGCAGATACTCAGCCAACATAGTTGACATATGCCACTCACCCAAAATATTGGCTTATCAAGCTTTTTGAAAGTAGAATATCATGCGATGAGCCTGTCAACGTGATTTCACCTCTGGTTAGGAGGTAGGCTCTATTAGAATACTCTAACGCGGCGTAAGCATTCTGCTCAGCGAAGAGTATTGACACGCCGCTCTCACTTAACGCATTCATTGCTTTAAGCAGAGAAGAGACAAGTTTAGGTGAGAGGCCTGTTGAAGGCTCATCTACTAGAAGAACCTTTGGTCTAGCCATTATACCCCTAGCTATAGCAAGCATCTGTTGTTCACCTCCGCTGAGTGTCTTTGCTACCTGCCTCCGCTTCTCTTTAAGCACTGGGAAAAGTGTGTAAACCACTTCTAGAGAATCTCTGTATCTTCTTCTAGCCTCTTCCAAATAGGCGCCTAACTCCAGATTCTCTTCACAACTCATGTTAGGAAATAGTCTACGCTCATCTGGGACTAAAATTAAACCAAGTTGCGCCACTTTCTCCGGCTTCTTGGCCGTAATATCTTCACCGTCAATAGAAACTGTTCCCCCGAATACGTCTGCTACCCCCACTATGCCTTTAAGTATCGTAGTTTTACCAGCCCCATTAGGGCCTACCAAACTCACTATTTCTTTCCTTCCAACTTCCAATGAGATGTTCTTGACTACTTTAAAAGGTTTGTAGCCAGCTGAAAAGTTACTTAGCTTTAGCGTATTTGATCTCACCCACATAAGACTCGATTACATACTTGTTACTCAGAACATCATCCGGTCTTCCTTCAGCTATAATCGACCCCTTATCTAAGACGATAACACGTGGACATAGGTCTATGATTGTTGGAAGAACATGATCCACTATAACAAGTATCCTTTGTTCTGTGTGGAAGCTTCTTATCAGATTTAACATGATTTTCCTTTCATCATCAGACAGACCTGCTGTAACCTCATCAAATAACGCAACTTTAGCGTTTGAGGCGAGTATTCTTGCTAATTCGAGTTTCTTTAAACCTGCTGAGGGTAGTATAGTAGGGTAATCGTAGAGGTGATCCTTTAACCCGAGCTGTTCAAGAACCTTTACACATCTATCTTTAGCCTCGCTTAGATCTGCCTTAGAGGCGTCAAAGAGCAGTGAAGCTAAAACGTTTTCTAGTACAGTGAGGTTTTTAGCAAGCTTAGGTATTTGAAAAGACCTCACGATACCTAATCTGCGTATCATGTGAGGCTTTAACTTGGTGATGTCAAGCCAGTCTAACGCTACTTTTCCACAGTCTGGCTTCAGAAAGCCTGAGATTATGTTTAGAAGCGTTGTTTTGCCAGCTCCATTAGGACCTATTATGCCTAAGATGTCTCCTTCTTTTAAGCTAAAGGAGACGCTTCTGAGTACTGAGTTGCTGCCGAAGCTCTTACTGACACCTTCTACTGAAAGGGAAGGCATTCTTTACACACCTCTGCTTACTGAGATCAGACGCTATATTTTTATCCAGCTTGGTAGAATTAGTTCTGAGGTCTTAAAACGGTCAGGTGATATTGTTTCTAATCTGTCTTTGTAGCCGTATGCAGCCAACTGCCACTGATTTACGAAGGGGTAGAAGTTTGGGGGCTGCCTGACGACCTCGTGCCGCTTGTTGTAGCTGTAGGTGCCTAAAGCCCCTACTACCTGCAAGCCTTCTAAAGCCTTCACCACATCCTCCGATTTTGTTGAACCGGCTTTCTCTATCGCAGCTGCTAGCACCATTAACGTATCGTAGCCTTCAAACGCGCCTCTCGGTAGCCTCCCACCTGCCTTACCAAATATAGCTTCTCTAACGCTAGCTGTCTTGCCTGTCATGTTGCTATTATAGTTGTAGTCGCCAATAAGGATCTCTGTGTGGCAAGCGCCTTCTGTCCACTTGAGATAATCTGTATCGCTACCCACCCAGTCTCCAAAACCTATTAGGTAAGGCGGTTTGAGGGTTGACCACTGTTTAAGTATAGTTATGTTCTCAGCTACTATATGATTGTTGAACATGAGCATCTGCGTCTTCGCAGCAGCAGCTTTAGAGAGTTCTACTGAGAAGTCTTTGGTGCCGATTGGGAAGATGCTCTCATAGACTATGTTAAAGGGTTCTTTGAGCTCAGCGTTTAACCTTTTTACCCCATCAGTGATCTGTTTAGCATATAGTTGGTCGCTAGTTAGAATAGAGATGTTGCTCCACCCGGTTTTCTCTCTGATGAATTTGAAAGCCTCTACCACGAGTTCAGAGTAGTGTGGTGTCGTTCCGATTCCTGTGTGGAAATAGTATTTGTATCGCTCATAGTTCTTTTCAACGTTCTCTACAAGCGAGTAGCTTGAAACGTAGGTGGAGAGAAAAGGAATCCTGTTATCAGCAGCTACTTCTTGAACTGGCAGCACGACTATGGTGCTTAAACCTCCTACCACAGCTACTACGCCTTCGTTTACAAGCCTTGTCATCGCGTTGACACCTTCAGTGGCTTGGTTTTTGTCGTCTCCGTAAACTAACTCTATAGGTCTGCCTAGTATGCCTCCTCGTTTATCTAACTCTTCTTTCGCTACCTCCACGCCTATCTTAAGGGCTTCCCCCAATACAGCGATAGGGCCTGAGAAGTCTGCTAGCACACCTATTTTAACCACTTCTTTCTTTTGTGTGGTGCCTAGGTAGATGTAGGCTGCGTAGCCTGCTGCTGCGGCTGCTGCTATACCAGCTGCAGTATAAATGAATCGCCTCCTACTTATTTTGCTACTCATTTTGCTTACCTCCTTATTTACTAGAAGCTGGGCAGTATCTCTTCTGCAACTTTCTTAACCATCTCTCTTTGCTGTGTAGTGGTCATTCTAAGTGTTATGAGTTTTGCACCAGCATCTATGTATTCTTCTAACCTCTTGACGCATTTCTCGCGGCTGCCTAGGGCTACCCAAGAGTTTATGACCTCGGGGCTGTAGTCTGTCATGTAGTATCGGTCGAGGAAGTCTTTGGATTCTCGGAAGGCTCTCTCTTCGTCATCATCCAGATTTATGTTGTAGTAGAGAGATGCTTCTAAGGTGTTTGGGTCTTTACCTAGCTTCAGGGCTTCCTCTCTAATTACCCCTAAGCCGTGCTTGAATTGGTGTGGTGTTAGGAGAGTGGTCATCCAACCATCAGCTACTCTTGCGACCCTACTAAGACCTCTACGTATCTGTTCATTCGAAGGCTTGAATGGGTAGGGGTTGCTTACTAGCCATATTGGCGGTCTTGGCTTCTGATAAGGCTTCGGCTCCAAAGTCGCCTCTTTCAGCTTATAGAACTTCCCATCATAGTTTACTTTGTCCTTAGTCCATAGAGCCTTTATGATCTCGATGTTCTCCTCAAGTATCTTCGCCCTCCTACCATAATCTACACCAAAATTACTGAACTCGGTTTGAAAATCGCCACCAGCTTCTCTACTCCCACCTCCCATGCACGCTACAAGGATTGTCCGCCCCTTAGAGATCTGATCCAGTGTAGCCCAAGTATATGCGGTAAGAATAGGGTGCCTAACGGGGAAGCTAGCCATGCAAGCAACACCTAGCTTAACCACTTTGGTTCTTGACGCAACGGCTGCAAGCAGCGTTGTAGACTCGAAGCGAGGCTTCGCCATCACACTATCTCCAACCCAAACCGAATCGAAACCACTTACCTCCCCTTCTTCCGCTAACGTTAGTAGAAGATCTGTAGTTATCTTATCCGGGTATATTAGCGGACCTCTATTCGGTAATGTCAACCCGAATTTTACTTTACTCAACCTAAGGCAACCTATAATAACTGCGTTATATAAGTTTTATGTAAAAAACTTCAAGCTACACTTAAACCTAACAAAAATAAGAATCGCTACTCACAACCTAGCGACAGCAGGCAGCTAAAATTTATCTTAAACCAAATCAAAGGATAGAATAGCCGGGATCGCCTAGCCTGGTAGGGCGCAGGCCTGCTAAGTCTGTGACCCGTATGGGTCTCGTGGGTTCAAATCCCACTCCCGGCGCCATATCAGTCTGTGCCCCATTCGTAGGCTCAGCCCTACGATCAGAGAATAAAGAATCTTGTTTATTTTGAGAATTCTCGCCTTTTAGGCGTCTGATTGCCTCTTTTAAGGCATTTTCTGAGACTTTTGAGATATTCAAACCCAATTCTCTGGCTTCCTTTACCACCTGAGGGTCTAAATAGATCATCACGTTTTCCTTTTTCCCTCTCCTCACCACTCTCTCCCTATTAATCCATAGGTAAGTATTTAAACGTTCTCAGAATGGCAGAGAATAGATTTAAATTAGAATATATCTTATGGATAAAAGTGAAAATGAAGATTCGAAGACTGGTAGGTTGGACTCTCTTTATTATCAGAATCATCCTTTTTAATTGGTCTTCCCTATTTTTGGCTAGCCTCTTCATCTTGAGCTATTGGCATAGGTTTGACCCTCAGGGAATATTGATGCTGATTTTTGGAGGAATCATAGCTTACATTGGCTACAAAAACACTGGTTTCATCCTCAGGCGTGAGGAGGTAGTAGATAGGTGGGCAATATTGATTGAGAATGGAAAGGGTAGGGCTGAAGAGGTCTTAAAAGATACTGAAGGTTTTATTAGAGAGTGAGGAATTAGGGGTTAAAGTGGATTTGGTTGAAAAAAAGTACCCTAAAACCAAGGATTAAAAGCGCATCTTGGAAGAGGTTGTAAACCTATGAAATGGGAATTTTTAGATTACGTAGAGGATATCATTGGGGCTATGGAAGATGCTATGAGTTTTGTGGAAGGTGTAGATTATGAGGATTTTGTAAAGGATAAAAGAACAATCTACGCTGTTATTAGAGCGGTAGAGGTTATTGGAGAGGCAGTGAAAAAGATACCAATTTCAGTGAGCAAGCGCTATCCAGAGATACCTTGGAAGGACATGGCTGGAATAAGAGACAAACTCATCCATGATATTTTGGAGTAGATTTAAAATGGGTTTGGAAGACCGTTAAGGAAGAGATAGCTAATCTAAAACCCTTATTTGACAAAATCTTAAAGGATTTCGGGCAACAATTTAAATTTCAAACTTCTTATGGAAAATGCATTGGCTTATGCTAGAGTATCAACTAAGGAGCAGGCTGAAAAAGGCTTATCAATCCCAGCCCAGTTGAAGGCGATAAGTGAATATGCTTCTCACGGTTTTAGGATTTTAGAAGAATATGTGAATGAAGGTGAGTCGGCAGGACTTCAGATAGATACCGTTAAAGTTGGAAATAGTTAAATAAAATGCGCATCTCACTACTCAAATAAGCATACTGGTAGCACTATCCATTGGATGTGAGTTGGTAAACTTTTTGGCGTAGATGCTTCAATCAAGCTAGAAGATTGAGAAAATATAGTAGCAGCGCTGTGAAGGCTATTACACTCAATAAACCAATCAATTTATCTCTCTTCTTTAAGGTTAGCGTGTAGAGCGTGGTTGGCTTTTCGACTGCGCCGTATGCCCTAGCTTCCATTGCTTCTGCCAGTTCACCGCTCCTTACTACTGCTGTGACTACGAGCGGTATGAGTATGGGTGCGAGTTTTCTCATTCGTTTGATGAAGTTTCCCTTTTCTACTTCAAGCCCTCTTGACTTCTGAGCGTCCATTATCTGTATGGCGTCGAGCATAAGCACTGGCACGAATCTAACCGCTGTCACAAACGCGAAGACCACGTCTTGAGGGAATCTG